>CAKPVW010000021.1 GCA_934196075.1 uncultured Anaerovibrio sp. | reverse complement strand
GCCTCGGTAGCTCAGTTGGTAGAGCAGGGGACTGAAAATCCCCGTGTCAGTGGTTCGATTCCGCTCTGAGGCACCATCAATTTATTTAGAGTCCATGGTAGGGGCTCTTTTTTTGTATCTAGTGGTTTTGTAAAATTGATGTAAAGCTTTTGAGGTTAATGTTAGAAAGGACGGAAATATGTCACAATTTACCGATGTGTTTTTGCAGTTTATTGATAGCTGGGGCTATTATGCAGTGGCTATACTCATGGGATTGGAGAATGCCTGCATACCTATTCCTAGTGAGTTGATTCTAGGCTTTGCTGGTTATATGATTTTTGCTGGCCGCATGACCTTTACCATGGCTATGGTAGCTGGTATGATTGGCGGTATGCTGGGTTCAGCTTTTGCCTATGCTGTGGGCCATTATGGCGGACGGCCATTTGTAGATAAATATGGTAAATATTTCTTTGTAAAAAAATCCCATGTGGATATTGCTCAGAATTGGTTTGATAAATACGGTATAAAGGCAGTATTCTTCAGCCGTATGCTGCCAGTAGTGCGGACCTTTATTTCACTGCCAGCAGGCTTTGCTCATGTGGATATGAAGAAATTTTTTGTGTATACCTTTTTGGGATCTTTGCCTTGGACAGCCTTGATACTGGCTATCGGTATGATGTTAGGCGAGGGCTGGAAGGTTATGATGGAGGTAGGTCACGAAATAAGTCTGGCCTTTGCTGTTATTTTGGTGGTAATCTGCCTAATAATGTATTGGCAGTATAAAAAGAAAAAATCTGTGAAATAAAAATCGGGGACCATGGCAGGATGAAGTGCTGTGGTCCCCTTGTTTTTGCTGGCAAAATATTGGTATTTTAATTTTATCTATCGAAAAATTCGTTTTCTACGGCAATGCAAAGCATATGATAGATGGGCAGATGCAGCTCCTGAATTTTGTAGGTTTCCATTTCTGGGGCTGCAATAACAATATCGCAAAGATTCTGCATGCGGCAATGGCGGTTGCCAATGAGGCCAATGGTTTTGGTGCCGAGGGTTTTGGCCATTTGGATAGCGTAAATAACATTGGCGGAATTGCCAGAGGTACTGATACCCAGTAGTAAATCCTCTGGACGAGCCAGGCCTAGTACCTGCTGAGCCATGGACAAATCTGGTGCCTGATCATTGGCAAAGGCACTATTTAGAGCCACTGCGTTCATAAGAGAGACAGCTGGTAGAGCCATCTGTAGGTTATCACGGAGATAGTCCGCCTCGTTAGGGCAGACAGTCTGCATTTTTGCATATAATTCATCCGTAACAGGACGTTTTTTGACAAAGCCCTTCATTAGCTCGCCAACAATATGCTCAGAGTCAGAGGCGCTGCCGCCGTTGCCGCAAACAATCAGCTTGCCTCCCTGACGATAGGTTTCAATAATTGCCTCTACAGCCTGGGTGAGACTTTGACGGCAGACACTGAGAGCAGGATAGCGTTCAATAAGATAATCAATCTTAGCACTGGTAGTATCCTTCATATGAATCATTCCTTTCATGGGGTAGGTTGATAACTATAGAGGTAGGAAATATCTGATACCTCAATATATATGTATAATTACTATGCTGAAAATATTATACAAAAAAAAGAGAAATGTATCAATGAAAAACATATGGTGCTGGATCGAGACAAATTGCAATTCCCTATATCTTATGGTATAATATAAAAGTCAAAAAGTTAAATTTGCAGAAATGAGGCTGAATATATGTCACAGAGAATGACTTTAAATGAAGTAATTAGTGAATATGGTGTCCCACAAATTAAATTAGATATACATGCCAAGGGCAGTGAATGTAAAGAATTGCGCAAAAAGCTGATGGATATTGTTAAGCTTAGCGGAGCCAAGGAACAGGGCTATCTGGATATTGACTGCAAGCTGTATATAGATGTGGATGATATTGACAGATATTTGTCTGGGGAATTAGATACATTGGGAGAGATTTATGCTTTCCCTGAGGATATTAAGTCATATAGAGAGGAATAAGTAAATGAAGTTAAAGAAAATAGGTGTAATGCTGGTAGCAGCAGCTTTTGTAGTATCTGCCGGAGTAGGTACAGCAGATGCCGCCAAGGGGGGCGGCAGGATTTCTGCCCCAAAGGTTTCTGCGCCAAAGACTACGGCACCCAAGGCTTCCCAGCCTGCTGCTTCTACTCAGAAGGACACACCTAATACCAAGGAATATGCACCATCCAAGAAGGCTGATCAGTATAAGGAAACTGCTCCTGCAGCCAAGTCTGGCACTAACGCTGTAAGTAATGCAGCAGCTACTGCTCAGAAGAGTACCGGCTGGGGCAGCGCGCTGAGGACTATGGGTATGCTGGCTGGTGGTATGATGCTGGGCAGCATGTTGGGCCATCTTTTTGGCTTTGGTGGTACAGGTTTGTTTGCAGATATTATGGGCTTGGTGGTAAATCTAGCTATTATAGCTGCGGTTATCTGCTTGCTGAATATGCTGGTGCGTCGGTTTATTATTGGTAGGCTGAATAAAAGCAATCAGGCAAGTGTGGATTCACGAGCAAATAACTCTGTTAGAGACAGATATGTAGAAGCAGAGCCTGTGGAAGATATTAAGCCAAGGACTATTGAGGCGGAGCCAATTCAGGATATTAAGCCACCATCTGGCAGTAAAACTCAGATGACTGGCGCAAACCGGGATTACGAGGCCCACAGCACTGCTGAAAGATACCGGAATATGTAAAAGGAAAAGACTGTCACTGTTGTGCTAAACAAAGCCGGTCTGCTGGCATCAGAATTATCTGATGCTGGCAGAGACTAGTTATCACAGCAGAGACAGTCTATTTTTATTTGGCAGCGGAAATTATTTTTTGCAGTTCCCGCACCTGATGGAGATGGGTTTCATAGTCCAGGTCATTGGCATCATACTGCATACGTTTTTTTAATTCATCAATTCGAGCCTGCAATTTAGCACGAACTTCGGGATTCAAGGCCATAAAGCACCTCCTTATACATGATAAAACTTTCTAAAAAAACATTATATAATTAACTGTTGGATTTTATTCTTTGTGTAGTATATACTTCCACAGTATTATAGAAATACTGTGCGTTTTTTAGTTGAATATCAACTTCTTCTTTATCAATAATATAATAGTCATCATAATCACTATCAGACCTTACATCAAATGCAGATGTAATTATTGGTGATAAATCTCTAGGCAATGCGCCAGTTTTTATATAGTCTTTACGAAAGCATGATATCACACCAGCGTGTTTAGCAAAATCTTTACCATCCAAAGCTAGTACACTTCTCATAGCATGAAATATGGCATAATATGAGCGATTTGCTGCACCTCTATAATCATTATTCTCTGCTAAAATCTTTGCTGATGCTATGCATTGTTGTGCTTGAGCCAATCTGACTTTTGACAAGTCAAGTCTCATATCATCCATATAAAGCAACCCCTTCCTGCAAAATATTTTTATAAAGGGGAAGTATATTTTTCTGCGTCTCAAAGGTATTTTTGTCTCTAACTAAAACTGATACTACAACATCATTATCATAGCTGATTTGTTCAGATACATTTAGCATTTCGCGACGCAGTTTCTTCATATCAGCGGGATTGCCATCCATAACAACCATATAATCAATATCTGATTCACTGTTATAATCCTGTCTTGCATAGGAGCCATAAAGAAATACTTTATAAAGTGCATTACTGCCATATTTCATGGCACCATCTACGACGGCTCTATTGATACTATCCAATGTTCTAATACTGCACATAATCCCACCTCCAAGGATAAAACGTCACATATCTAATTACATTATACACAAAAAATTCTTTCTAGCACCATATTAATGTTTGTTTTAATAAAAATTTTACGATATATGCAATTAAATGCAGCATGTTTTGTTTTATTATTGCATAGAAAAATTTGTTATTAACAAAAATCTCCCCATAGGCTTAGAGGCGAAATCTAACCTATGGGGAAATTGTGGTGTTATTGTGTATATATTATTTGTTGCTCTCCCTGCCTAAAAGCAGGAGGGGCTAAGGGAGTTAGTGGGGATTATTAATCAGTAAAGAGGGAGGTGGAGAGATAGCGGTCACCAGTATCTGGCAGCAGGGCCACAATGGTCTTGCCCTTGTTCTCTGGGCGCTGTGCCAACTGAATAGCTGCGGTGAGAGCTGCACCAGAGGAAATACCTACCAGTACACCTTCGGCTCTCGCAAACTGACGGCCATATTTGAAAGCATCCTCGTTATCAATAGGAAGAATCTCATCGTAAATCTTGGTGTTCAGGGTTTCAGGTACGAAGCCTGCACCAATGCCCTGAATCTTGTGCGGGCCAGCAGTTCCCTTGCTAAGAACAGGGGAGGTGGCTGGTTCTACTGCAATAATCTTTACCTCAGGATTCTGGCTCTTGAGATATTCTCCTACACCGCTAAGAGTGCCGCCAGTACCTACTCCAGCAATAAAGAAGTCAATTTTGCCATCGGCATCTTCCCAGATTTCAGGGCCAGTAGTAGCCTTGTGAACAGCTGGGTTGGCAGGGTTGGTAAACTGGGATGGAATATAAGCATGAGGAATGGTAGCTGCCAGCTCCTCGGCCTTGGCAATAGCTCCCTTCATACCTTTGGCGCCATCAGTGAGAACAATTTCTGCACCATAGGCTTTCAGAAGGTTACGACGTTCTACAGACATGGTTTCTGGCATGGTGAGAATAGCTCTATAGCCTCTGGCAGCTGCAACGCTGGCCAAACCAATGCCGGTATTGCCGCTGGTAGGCTCGATGATAACAGAGTCCTTGGTGAGCTTGCCTTCAGCTTCAGCCTTTTCAATCATGCCTTTAGCGATACGATCTTTAACACTGCCGGCAGGATTGAAATATTCCAGCTTTACTAGAATATCTGCCTGAAGATTATTTTCCTTGATGAAATTGTTGGCCTTTAGCAGTGGGGTGTGACCAATAAGCTCTGTAACGCTGTTGTATACCTTTGACATATGAAGCATCTCCTTTATTTTTATGTGAAATTCTTAAACATATATGATTGATATGCTTACATCATAATGGATAATTCATATTTTGTCAATAGGTAAAATATATTTTTTACAAAACATATTAATTCGCTATGATATATTGATTTTATATGAAAAATTTGTTATAGTATAGTTACGAAAGTATTTGGGAAAGGAAGTTGAATAAAATGCGTATTTCTGCCAAGGGGCGGTATGGACTGGCAGCTATGGTGCATTTGGCATTGCATTATAGTGGTGGCAGCCCTATAACTATTATTAGTATTTCCGAAAAGATGGGAATATCTAAGATTTATTTGGAGCAGGTTTTTGCTTTGTTAAAGCGTGGAGGGCTGGTATTATCCCTAAAGGGCTCTCAGGGGGGCTATCAGCTGGCTAGGGAGCCAAAGCTGATTACAGCCTATCATATTCTTTCTGCTATTGAAACCTCTATGATGGAGCCAGCAGATAAGACAGTGGCAGAGACTCAGCCTCAGCTGGAGGAGGCTTTGCAGGAAATGGTATTCAGCAATTTGGATAGAGCCATTAGAGAGTCTCTCTCTAGTGTAACCTTGGCTGATATTATGCAGAATGTTGAGACTCAGACCTCAGAGCAGCTAATGTATTTTATTTAGGTATATCAAGAATAGAATTATTCATTTCAACACCCATTAGTGAGTTATTAAATACTCCTGATGGGTGTTTTTTCAGGTGGATTGAGATGGAAATGATGTAAAAAAATACTGCCCTCTTGAGGAGAGCAGTATTAGTGTGTATTAGATTGAGCTTAATATCTGGTGTTAAGCGAAGATTGGCTCTACGGCAGCAGCCAGCTCGTCTTTCTGAGCCTGTGCTTCGGCCAAATCCTTGCCCAAAGTGGTGAAATACGCCTTGATTTTTGGCTCAGTGCCAGATGGACGAATAATAACAGTAGCACCGTTTTCCAGTTCATAGAGGAGCACATTAGCTGGTGGCAGGCCGGTTTCCTCAGATTTCTTGAAGTCTACAGCCTTGGCAATCTTGTGAGTACCAATGGCAACAGGAGGCTCCTGGCGAAGCTGAGCCATAATGCCAGCCATTTTGTCCATACCGCTAAGGCCAGGGAATTCAAAGCTGTCGGTCTTGTTGAAATAACGGCCGTACTGGCTATAGATTTCCTCTAGACGCTGCTTGATGCTGGAGCCATTAGCACGATAGTAGGCTGCCATTTCGCAAATCAGCATGGAAGCCACTACAGCATCCTTGTCACGGACATAGGAGCCTGCCAGATAGCCATAGCTTTCCTCAAATCCGAAGATAAAACGATCTTCCTGATTGTTTTTCTCTAGGTTAAGAATCTGGTCACCAATCCACTTGAAGCCAGTGAGGACACTGCGAAGCTCCACATTGTAGTGCTTGGCAATGGCCTTGGCCAATGGTGTAGATACCAGGGACATAACAGCTACTGGATCTTTTGGCATGGTGCCCTTTTCAAAGCGTCCAGCGCAGATATAGTCAAGGAGCAGGGCGCCCATTTCATTACCAGTTACTAGCTCGTAGGAACCATCTGGACACTTCATGGCAATGCCTACTCGGTCCGCATCAGGATCTGTAGCCAGCATCAAATCGGCATCACATTCCTTGGCCAGTTTCAAGCCAGACTCTAGAGCAGCATAGATTTCAGGATTTGGATAGCTGCAGGTGGTGAAATAACCATTTGGATATTCCTGCTCTGGTACAATGGTAATATCAGTAATACCAATATCTTTCAGCACCTGAGTAACAGGTACCAGACCAGAGCCGTTAAGAGGGCTGTATACCAGCTTCAGCCCAGAGGTAGCAGCCAAGCCCGGACGTACCTGACAAGCCTCAATGGCCTCATAAAAAGCCTTCTTGCAGTCATCCCCTACAAAGCGAATCAGACCATCCTCAACGCCCTGAGCAAAGGAAATCTGCTTAGCACCATTGAGAACATCGATTTTCTGGATTTCGTTATACACTACATCCGCAGCCTGATCAGGCATCTGGCAGCCATCTGGGCCATAGGCCTTGTAGCCATTGTATTTGGCTGGGTTGTGGGAGGCTGTTACCATAATGCCGGCATTACAGTTGTAGTATCTGGTGGCAAAGGACAGGGCTGGTACAGGCATAGCAGCATCGTAAATGCGTACCTTGATGCCATTGGCAGCCAGTACCCCGGCAGCAGTCTTGGAGAAAACATCGCTCTTGAGACGAGTGTCAAAGCTGATGGCTACAGTCTGAGTGCCCCCCTGAGTCTTTACCCAGTTGGCCAATCCCTGAGTAGCCTGAGCTACTACATAGATATTCATGCGGTTGGTGCCAGCGCCCAAAACGCCTCTGAGTCCAGCAGTACCAAATTGCAGGGAAACAGCAAATCTATCCTTGATTTCTTCATCGTTGCCTTGAATTTTTCTCAATTCAGGAGTTAGGTCAGCATCCTGCAAATCCGCAGTTAGCCAGCGCTGATATTCTTCGTTATACATGTATATTCCTCCTCAGTTGTCAAAAGACAGATAATCATACTTATATACATACTAATTCGCAATAAATGCCAAAAATCCTGCCTGCAAATAAAAATACAAACAGGATTTTTAAAATTTTTATTGCATTTTGGAAAGATTGTCGAAGCGGGTATATTCCTTTTTGAAATATAGCCTTACAGTATCGACTGGGCCATTACGATGCTTGGCAATAATAACCTCAGTAATGTTTTGGTTAGTTGTTTGGGGATCATAGTAGTCCTCACGATAGAGGAACATAACAATATCCGCATCCTGCTCCAAGGAGCCGGATTCTCTTAGGTCACTAAGCATTGGCTTTTTGACCTGACGGTTTTCCACGCTTCGGCTGAGCTGGGATAAGGCAATAATAGGTACGTTCAGCTCTCTGGCCAAGGCCTTTAGGGAGCGGGATATTTCGGCAATCTCTGCCTGACGGTTGTCACCGCTGCTTTTGGTATTGCTGCCCTGCATTAGCTGCAGGTAGTCAATGATAATCAAATCCAAACCATGCTGGGATTTCAGCCGTCGCGCCTTGGAGCGAAGCTCATTAATTTGAATACCAGCGGTATCATCAATATATAGGGGAGCCTTGCCAATGATTTCACCCATGCCAATCAAACGGCCCCATTCCTCATTGGTCAGCTCGCCGACACGGGCTTTCTGAGAATCAAGACTAGCTTCGGAACAAAGCATTCTCTGCATCAGCTGATTCTTGGACATTTCCAAGGAAAAAAAGGCTACTGTTTTTTTGGCTCTGATAGCTACGTTGGCAGCAATGTTCAGGGTAAAGGCAGTTTTACCCATACTGGGGCGGGCTGCAACCAGTATCAAATCCGATGGCTGTAGGCCAGAGGTAAGCTTGTCCAAATCAGCAAAATCTGTAGGAATACCAGTTAAACCACCCTGAGCCTCATAAACTGTGTTTATTTTGTCAATGGTGGAAAGTACAATGTCTCCAATAGGGGTAAAGTCACTGGTATTCTGATGGCTGGCAGCCTCCATAATCCGTTTTTCGGATTTGTCCAAAATAGTGGGAACATCATCCTCACCATCATAAACCATGGCCGTAATATCGCTGGCTGCATTTAGCAGATTGCGCAAATCAGCCTTTTCGCGGACAATTTTGGCATAGTAGGGCACACTGGAAGCAGAGGGGACGGCATTGGCCAAACCTGCAATAAAGGCAGGTCCGCCAGCCTTTTCCAGTAGATTTTCTTTGGAAAGCTGCTCAGATAGGGTAACAATATCTACAGGAATATTGTCTCGAAATAGTCCTTTCATAGTATTGAAAATAATTCTATGGGCTTCCCGGTAGAAATCTTCAGCCTTCAGCAGTTCCACAGCATCTGCTACAGCAGATGCCTTGGACATCATGGAGCCAAGCACGGCCTGTTCGGCCTCAATATTGTTAGGGGGAGCCAGTTTGATGAGATCCTCCTGATTGGCCATGGGTTACACCTCCTTTTCCAATAAAAGATTTAGAGCCTCTTGGGCTGTGTCCACAGGATATATTTCCAAATCAAGATGATGGGCTGGAATATCCTTGGCATTTTCTTGAGGAATAATCAGGCGGGATATGCCGGCCTGACGAGCACCATAGGCTTTTTCAAAAACACCGCCTACAGGTCTTACCCTACCCTGTAGGGAGATTTCTCCTGTTATAGCCGTATCTTGACGAATGGCTTTGCCCGTAATGGCGGAAATAATGGCGGTTAAAATAGCTGTACCAGCACTGGGGCCATCAATATTGCCGCCGCCGATAACATTAATATGCAGGTCATAATCATGGATATCCTGACCAGTTAATTTCCGCACCACAGAGGCTGCATTAAAAACAGAATCCTTGGCCATAGAGCCAGCTGTTTCATTGAAGCGGACAGTGCCTTTGCCCTTTTCATGGGCAGGGAAAGCTATGGCTTCGATTTCAATAACGGAGCCAAGGAAGCCTGCTACGCCTAGGCCAAAAACATGACCTACCTGACACTGGTCAGAGGCTTTTTTAGTTACATAAGGACTAAGGCGGCTTACCTGAGCTACCTTATAGATATCCTCCTTGGTAATCAGTACCATGGGGAGATTTTCCTGCACTTTAGAGGAAGGAGTTTCGGGTTCCTCATTATTAGAGGCTGTATTTTCACTAGCATCCGATTTTGCTGGCTCCTGAGGGTCGGCTGAGGCGTCATCCTGCTCATATCGCTCTAAGGCTAGACTGTAGGCATCTGCCAAAATATTAATAGCTTTGCGGCCCTCAATGGTGTATTCGCTAATCAGGGCAGCGGCCCCATCTGCCAGCTGGGCCTTGAGCCGCTGGACAGCATTTTGGACAATGGTCTGGATATGCTCTGGGGTCAAGGGCTCAAAGTAAATTTCAGCACACCGTGAACGGAGGGCAGGATTGATGGAGGAGGCATCTCTGGTGGTAGCACCGATTAGGACAAAGTCCGCAGGAGCACCTTCCTCAAAAAGTTTGCGAATATAAGGCGGTACCTTTTCATCTGTAGGATCATAATAGGCGGATTCAAAGAAAGCTCTTTTATCTTCCAGCACCTTTAGCAGCTTGTTTTGCAGGGTGGTGTCCATTTCACCTATTTCATCGATAAAGAGGATGCCGCCATGGGCATCTGTAACCAGTCCTGGTTTTGGCTCTGGCACACCGGTATCAGCCAAATCACGGCGAGCACCCTGATAAATGGGATCATGCACAGAGCCTAGCAGAGGATTGGTTAAATCCCTTGGATCCCAGCGCAGGGTGGTGCCGTCAGTTTCTACAAAGGGCGCCTCCGCCCCAAAGGGGGAAAGCTTTCTCTTTTTGGCGGCCTCCAGTACCAATCTGGCAGCAGTGGTCTTGCCTACTCCTGGTGGTCCATACAAAATCAAATGCTGTGGATATGGGGAACTGAGCTTGGCTAGGAGAGAGGCTACGGCTCTTTCCTGTCCTACAATATCTGCCAGAGTTTTGGGACGCAGCAGCTCCATAACAGACTGAGTAAGGCTGATTTTATCCATAGCCTCCAGCTTTTGGCGCTTCTCCACCTCCATGGGGGTTTCGCCTGCCTTTTCCTCTTGTAGTACCTGACGGCGAATATCCTGTACATAATCCTGATGGTTTTCCTCCAGCCTGTCAGCAACTTTTTGCTCCAAGTCAGCTTCCAGACTGCGGCGAGCCAGAATATCTGACATTTTTTCAGTCAAGGTGTCTAAAATGGCAGGTATTTCCTTTTCAGCTGGTGGTTCTGTTAGTGTAGGGTTCTCAAAGATAATCTTCTGTAAAGCAAGAACCCGCTCTCCCTTGGCGGGAGAGCGGACCAGATGCAGGGCATCCATTTTGCCTGCTTTAATTACTAATTTATCTGAACCATAATAATCCACCAGCAAGGTAAAAATCATATCGATTTTTCTATCCAGTTCATCCTTGGGAGCCATTTCAGATAGGGACTCCTGAGGGGGCTGAAGGGGGTGATTATCGTTTTTCCCCTTGGTATCATCCAAGCGGAAAAATCTGGTAAAGAAATTGTTCATTAGTTTGCTGTAACCTCAACCTTGATGGTAGTAGTAATCTCTGGGTGTACCTTGATAACGGCGTCATAAAGGCCAGGGCCGGTAACCTCACCCTTGATGGAAATCTTCCGCTTGTCCATCTCAATATTGTGCTGCTTCTTCAGCATATCAGATACGTCCTTGCCAGTAACGGAGCCAAAGAGGCGTCCATTGGCGCCAACCTTTACCGGAATCTTTACGGTAATCTTGGTAAGCTGAGCAGCCATCAACTTGGCTTCATCAGTGTCCTGAGCCTTTTTGCGGGCAGCGGAGCCAGCCTTGGCGTTGGCCACATTCAGATTGGCAGCAGTAGCTTCCTGAGCAAATTTCTTTGGCAGCAGGAAATTGCGGCCGTAGCCCTCGGAAACCTCTACAATATCACCTTTATTGCCAACTTTTTTAACGTCCTGTAGTAGTATTACTTTCATTTTTATCATTCTCCTCTATAAATAATTGTGTTGCTGTTATAACATCTTCATAAACAGAATCAAGATCTGTATTTACCACTTGGGCACCAGCTACGTTCTGATGACCGCCGCCACCAAATTGTTCCATAATAACCTGCACATTAATGGTGCCTGTGGATCTGGCACTAATGCCAATAACATCTGGGGTAAGCTGGAATACCACCATGCTGACCCGCACGCCCTCTATCCGCAGCATAGAATCAGCTACCTGGGCTGCAATAACTTGAATATTGGGCAGTGGCTCCCGACACATGGTAATAATCAGGCCGCCAGGCAGCAATCGGGCTTGGGCCTTGGCCTGAGCCTTGGCCTGTTCTGTTTCAAAATCAGAACGAAATAGCTGTCGAACAGAAACTGGATCAGCGCCACACCGCCTCAGGTAGGCGGCAGCATCAAAGGTACGAACGCCGGTCTGTACAGCAAAGTTTTTGGTATCCACCAGAATACCAGCGTAAAGGGCTGTAGCTTCAATTCTAGGCAGCGTCAAATCATCGCTGAAATAGATAAGCAGCTCTGTTACCAGTTCGCTGGTGGAGCTGGTGGCAGGCTCGCTATAGGTGAGCCGGGCGTTTTTGATAAAATTGGAGCTGCGGCGATGATGGTCAATAACCACCACATCCTTGATACGCTCTAATAGCTCAGGAGAAGCTGTAAGATGAGGAATATGGGTATCTACCACAAAGAGCACCGGCCGTTCAGCAGTAATATTGGTCAATTTGCTGGCAGGCAGGAACAATTCACTGTAGCCCTCTTTAGCCTTGATGGTTTCTGTAAATTTGTTAATGCCTGTATTGAATTCGCTGAGAATAATATGTACAGGTTTTTTCAAGTATCTGGCCATGCGGGAAACACCAATGGCTGCTCCCAAGGAATCAAAATCTTCGTTTTGATGGCCCATAATAAATACTTCATCAGACTCCTGAATCAGTTCATAAATGGAATTGGAAATAATTCTGGCCTTAACCCGGGTATATTTTTCCACGGCATTGGTTTTGCCGCCATAAAAATCAGTTTTGCCCCGCTGCAATACTGCTACCTGGTCACCACCACGGCTAAGAGCCATTTCCAGCATGGAATAAGCCTTGCCGCCAAGCTGATTGAGGTTTTGACGGTCAGCTACGGCAACACCAATACTTAGAGTTACCGAAAGATGCCGGACAGGGTTTTGCAGATTACGTACTTTGTCCAGAATATCAAATTTTTCCTCCAAAGCAGTGTCTAGATTGCGTTTTTCCATAACGGCTACGTACAAATCCTCAGATACCTTCCGGAGAAAACCTTCCAGATGGTTCATCCAATCTGTAATGGCCTTGTTGGTTTCAAAAATCAGGCTATTCTGCTCTGTATCATTCAAGCCTTGCAAAACGTCGTTAAAGTTATCAATCTGAATATACATCAAGGTTGTACGGGAATTGGCATGGATTTCCTTGAGAATTTCCAGCGCCGAGGTGTCCTGAATGTAGAGGGCCAGCATACCACACGGATTTTCCTTGGTGGAAACAGGTCTATGGATAACCTGATAGTGAATATTGTCATGGACAAAGACCGTTTTGCCATTGCGGCCCCATAAAGGCTCTAAATCCAGTTCAGGCCAAAAATCTGCCATGGCAATATTATAGGTAGGCTCTATGTTGATATGTTTCTCCAGTTCTTTGTTAAACCATTGTATACGGCCTTCCTTGTCTACAAGGACAATAATCTGGGGTAGTTTTTCCAAAGCATAATTGGCAGCGGAATTTACATTACTGATAACAGTATGGCAATAATGTTCAAATTCCTCGCTGCGGCAAAGACAGCGTTCCCGGCCAAAAAACAGTAGGCAGAGCCAAACAACACCAGCTCCCAGGCCAATAAATAAATTGTAATAAGTTAGTATACCTGTAAGAATAAGTGCCGCAAACAGGATAAAGCAGATATCCAGCCAGGCATTTAGATTACGTGGCATAATATTACCTCTCGGTTTCTTTGTTTAGTAGTTGCTAGCGGGAAAATCTCCGCCGATAATCCAGCAGAATGTCGAAAAGTCCAAATATAGATACAAGCTGGGAGATTGTGCCGTTTACGAAAAAGAAGACAATCATAACCCAGAATATCCAGCGGTTAAGACGATTTCTAGTGAGTTTGCTTAGTACAGCGGTACCTTGAATAAAGCCTGCCAAAGTACACATTACATAGGCGTTAAGAGAAGCCTGTTGCAGTAGTTCAATCTGTCTGGTGCTGCCCCAGTAGAGTCCCACCAAGGCAAAACCAAAGATATATAGCAGAACCTGTGGCAGATGCCAATCATCCAGCTCAGGCAGGGTGGTTACACTGTGTCCTAGGCGGCGCAGGACCTTGCCACCCACAGCAAAATTCAACCAGGCGGTCAGCATGCCGCTAAGCAGTAAAACCACTGGCAGCAGCAGGGTTATGTAGTCCATGGACTTCATAAATTCTTCTTTGGTGCGCTGCAGTTCGGCAGGGTCCATACCTACGGTTTCATAAAGCTGAAAAGCGGCTCCGGCAGATTCCTTCATGGCACTAATCTGCTCTGACATGGCCAAAGGATTGATGCCGGTTAGGGCCAGAGTTAAGGCGGCGGTAAGAAATACACCTGCTAAAGAGGCCACCAAGCCATAAAGCAGAATACGGGATGCTGTCAAGCCTTGACGGAAGCCATAGCCTAGAGCTAGACTGGTGGGCCCAAAAGCGGCTGCCATATGTACCGCACTTACAGGAGAGATGCAGGCTGACATGATAACGCTGGCAGCTGCAATGCTCAAAAGGCCATATTTCATGCCGTGTCGAACGATTAACACAATAATAGGCAGCGGCCACAGCATGGTAGCTGCAATGCCCATAACAGGCATATAAACCGCAATTAATGCCATAATAACCGTAATTGCCACCAAAAGGCCACTTTCTGTGGTTGATTTGACGGTAAAGCTACGCATATAAAATTTACTCCTTTGTATTGTTTAATATCTCATTATATCACTTTTTCATAAATCTGACTAGTACACACAGTTTGGAGTCTTTTCATCTCTGTTTTGCCATGGACAGGAAAGAGTGTCTCGATGATCAGCCTTAGCCCCCGTTAGCATGGGGCAAATTAATTAGCTTCATGTACAGGCTGATTGTACACAGTGCGAATAGGGAAGGGTATTTCGATGCCTTCCTGGCGGTAACGCTTGGTGAGAGCCTTGATAAATTCGTGCTTTAGCTTGAACTGGTCTGCAAATTTGCTGCAGTGAAGCACCACATTGAAATCAATACTGCTTTCATTAAAGGTGTGGAAATATACTCCTGGTTTTTTTGTAACAGTTTCGTCGATTTTCTGTGTAATATCCCAAGCTACCTCTAAGGTAACTTGCTCCACAAAATCCAAATCACTGTCATAGGCTACACCGCAGGGAACCTTGATGGTCATGTCTGGCTCTGGCATACAGTAATTGGTAATAATGGCGCTGGAGATTTTTTGATTTGGTACGACTACAGCGTTGCCAGAGGTAGCAATAATAGTGGTAAAACGCCAGGTAATATCAGCAACCCGTCCTTCCTCTCCCGTGCTGAGACGGACATAGTCATCAATGCTTAGTTGTTTGGACATAAGCAGATAGATACCGGCACAGATATTGGCCAGGGTTTCCTGTAAACCCAGGGCGATGGCCATACCACCGATACCCATGGCGGTTAGCAAAGGGGCAATGGAGATACCCATGGAGCTGAGAATCAGCAAAATACCCATGGCATAGATTACTACATTAATAATATTGGGCAGCAGACTGGTTTGGGGAATATTCTTGTTTCGCTGGGCACAAAGCTCAATAAAGCCTGTGGCGGCTCTAGCCATAACCTGAAATAGGGTAAAGCTTAGCCAGGCGGAAAGTATATAGGAAAATAAATTGGCGGCGGCCCAGTTAAGATTGGTGGAATTAATCAGCCAGTAAAGAGTCATACCTACAATCCAGGCTCGAGGCAATCCTCGGGCAGATTTCAGCACAATATAGCGGACGGAAAGATCATCTTCATCAAAATGTCGTTCCAGCCAATTGGCAATCAGGCTGTTAATAAATTGGCCGATACACAAAGCTGCTAGAAAGATACAGCCAGGAATAAAAAGCATATCCCAGAGTTCTTCTGGCGTAATATTTTTCATGGTGTTGACAAATTCGTAAATATTAAAGGATTCTTTCATACATTTATCGCCTCCTATAGCAATAATTTTACATTGAATTACTCATAGTTTGTTTGCTATATTATAACCTTTACATTAGGGAAAGTAAATGTTAGCAGGTACTAGCCTATGTACTTTCCCTGTCGTATAGTATTTTTCCATATTTTAGTATTGAATTTTGTTAAAAGTTGTGATATGCTAACGCGTGGCAGTTGATTTGACTGTCACGGCTTGGATTCCCATGAACCGAGACCGGAAACCTCATAAACTTTGTCTGTATTGGTTAAGGGAGTTTTGTCTGACCAGAGAACAGACATGGCTAAGTGTATCTGCGTTTCCTGTTAGGCTTTCAGGAAGCGCTTTATTTTTCCTCAGACAGAGCTAACTGTCTGCTTGTTGCAAGGAGAGGATAATTATGAAAATTTTGCGTACAGTTGCCCAGATTACAGAGTTTGCCAAGGCTGCTCAGCAGGCTGGCAAGGTTATTGGCTTGGTACCTACTATGGGTGCTTTGCATGAAGGTCATCTTACCTTGATGCGTACCGCCAAGGCTAAATGTGATGTGGTGATTGCCTCTGTATTTGTAAATCCTGTACAATTTGGCCCTAATGAGGACTACGATGCATACCCTCGTCGTTTTGAGGAGGATTGCCGCAAGCTGGAGTCCGTAGGTGTGGATGCCGTATTCCATCCAGAGCCTGCGGAAATGTACCCAGAGGGTTATGGCACCTATGTTAATGTAGAATCTGCTTTTACTGGCAAGCTTTGTGGTGGTCAGCGTCCAGGTCATTTCCGTGGTGTAGCCACAGTAGTTACCAAGTTGATGAATCTGAGCCGGGCTCAGGAAGCATTTTTCGGTCAGAAGGATGCTCAGCAGGTGCTGGTTATCAAGCGCTTTGTGAAGGATTTGAACATTCAGGTGAATGTCAATATGGTGCCTATTGTTCGTGAGGAATCCGGTTTGGCTAGAAGCTCCCGCAATGCTTATTTGTCCCCAGAGGAAAAGCAGGCAGCTTTGGTACTGTCCAGAAGTTTGAGAAAGGCTGAGGAGGCCTATAAGGCTGGGGAGACATCTGTAGAGGCCCTGAAGGATATTGTTCGTGCTGAGATTGCCACAGAGCCTATGGCTGTAATAGATTATGTAGAGCTCTACAGCTTTGATGAATTAAAGGAAATTTCTCAGGTCAAGGGTGAAAGCCTGCTGGCTATTGCTGTTAAAATCGGCAAAACCCGCCTGATTGACAATATTATTATCGGTTGCTAAAGGCTGTCCATCTTTGTTCAGCTGTCCTGTATTCAGAAAGGAAGAAACAATGATACTGAATCTGCTAAAGTCCAAAATTCACTGCGCCACTGTTACGGAAGCCAATTTGAAGTATATGGGCAGCATTACTATTGATGAAGCCCTGATGGAAGCTGCTCACATCCTGCCTAATGAGCGGGTACAGGTAGTTAATAATAACAATGGTGCCCGTCTGGAAACCTATGTTATCCCAGGTCCTCGTAATTCCGGTGTTATCTGTCTCAACGGCTCTGCTGCCCGCATGGTACAGCCAGAGGATATCGTAATTATCATGGCCTATGCCTTCTTTGATGAAAAGGAAGCTGCTGCCTACAAGCCCACAGTGGTTATGGTAGATGAAAAAAATGCCGTGAAGGAAATCCGCTCCATTGAATATCATGGTCATGTGGATTAAAAACAAATAAAAAAGAAGCTGTCTGCGAAATATATGCAGGCAGCTTTTTAATTAAATTCTAATAAAAGCTAGGAAAAATGTCTTGATTTTACTTTAAAATAATTATATGATAATAATCGTTATTCATAGGTCGAGAAAAAGTAAGGAGGTTGGCTGTAAATGGCGTGGGATAATTTCATGATAAGAAATAAGTTTAAAATTGTAACAGGTATATTTGTCCTAGCCATGGTTATTTATGGTCTGGTAATGTATGACATTTGGCAGGAAATACAGTCGGAAAAACACGATCGGGCTGTTTTAAATGCTCAAAATAGAGCTGCTTACTTGGAAAAGGATATTGAAGAAATCTATGGCGTGGCTTCCGCTTTGGAGATAGTGTTGGCTGGTGGGGATAATTGGCAGGTTTTGAATTTTGACAAAACCGCCAAAAGGCTGATGAAATATCATCCCTATATTGCTAGCTTGCAGCTGGCACCGCAGGGGAAGGTGACGAATGTATATCCCTACGATGGCAATAAGGCTGTATTTTTGGATTTGCTTCAGGATGAAAAGAGGGGACCTATATCCAGATATGCCAAGGATACTGGCAAAACTGTTATTCAAGGGCCTTTTGATTTAGTACAGGGAGGCAAGGGCATAGCGCTGCGACATCCAGTGTATAAAACTGATGAGTCAGGCCAAAAGGTATTTTGGGGCTTTACCATAGCCATTATCAAGGTGCCAGATGTTTTTCGTGCTACAATAGAAAACTTTAACAGCTTTGATTATGACTATACATTAAATTTCTTTTGTCCCATATGTCAGGACTGGCAGCCGATTTTTGCCTCGGGGCAGGAGATGGTAGACCCGGAGATAGTGGAATTTCAGGTTTTGGACACTAGATTGAAGCTGGCTATTATGCCGGCTAAGGGCTGGTCTAATTATCGGGAGATACTGCCTCATGGAGTTTTTGGCTTCTTTTTGGTGCTGTTATTTACCGCCATGAGCTATATGGTTCTGCGTTTGGCAGAAGCTAAGAGGATGTTTTCTCAAATGTCTCTTATGGACGGCTTGACAGGACTGGGGAACAAGCGAAGCTTTGACCTTAGTTTGGAGCATCTTATGCAGGAGGGCAGCAGCTTTGGTCTATGCTATATTGACGTAAATTATTTTAAGACTGTCAATGATAGATTTGGCCATAATGTAGGAGATGTTCTCCTCAAGACGGTTGCCAAAAGAATACAGGAAAATACCAGCTATTCTGCCTACCGAATCGGTGGGGATGAATTTGTGATTCTGGTAGATGAAGATGTTGAGGAAGCTAGATATAAACAATTTAAGGAAAATATAGATCGAGCTTTTGCCAAGCGAGTACGGTGTTTGGACAAAAACTTGCATATTACTGTAAGTCTGGGCTTTGCCCGCTATCCAGAGGATGGTCAGGATGTACAGCAGGTAATTGCTTTGGCGGATCAGCGTATGTATGCAGATAAGGAAATAAAGCACAATCGGTATGGTTATGATAAACATAGTCAGTTTGACGAAATGTAAAGAGTATAATTTCGTGTAGCTATTTGAAGAAGTCGGTAGTATAATACAATAATAACAGCGATTGTATATATGTGTGTATGTGATAGGAGCGAGTAGATACATGGAATTAGTTTATACCAATGACAAATGTATTGGCTGCAATAAATGCATTAGAGCCTGCTACTGCGAAGGTGCCTGTATAGCTGTTGAACAGGACGGAATTCAAAGTATACATGTAGACCCTGCAAAGTGTATTGGATGCGGTGCTTGTATTGATGCGTGCCAGCATAATGCCAGAGCATTTTATGATGATACAGAGAGATTTTTTGCCGATTTGCAAAGAGGAGAATCTATTTCACTATTGGTTGCTCCAGCTTTTAGAGCGAATTATATGGACGAATATGAAAAAGTCCTAGGAGGGTTGAAGAGACTGGGTGTCAACAGGATAATCAATGTTTCCTTTGGTGCGGATATTACCACCTGGGGGTATTTGAACTATATTCATAAGCACAACTTCCAAGGAGGAATTTCGCAGCCATGCCCGGCAATAGTGGGTTACATCGAAAGATATGCTCCAGAACTTTTGCCGAAGCTGTTTCCTGTACACAGCCCTGCGATGTGTGCAGCTATTTATGCACGCAAGGAACTAGGCATCAAGGACAAGCTGGCCTTTATAAGTCCTTGCATTGCCAAAAAGGCAGAAATAGATGACCCCAATACCCATGGCTATATACATTACAATGTTGCTTTTGAACACCTGATGGATTATGTACGCAAAAATCATATCAGCGGCTCTCTGGAAAAGGATGAAATTGAATATGGCCTTGGCTCTATTTATCCAATGCCTGGCGGATTGAAAGAAAATGTGTACTGGTTCTTAGGAAAGGATGTGTATATCCGCCAGCTTGAAGGGGAAAAGCATGTCTATAGATATCTTGACCAGCACAAGGAAGAAATTGCCAGAGGCAGCAATAAGGAACTGTTTATTGATGCTCTGAACTGCGGTATGGGCTGCCTATATGGTACGGCTGTGGAAAAATCCAAAGCAAAAACCGATGAAGCACTTTACAATGTGCATAAGATTCAGGAGGAGTGCAAGCGGAGCAACAAAAAAGGTCCTTGGTCAAGACCTTTGTCTCCAGCGGACAGGCTGAAAAAATTAAACGCACAGTTTTCTCATCTTCATTTAGAGGACTACTTGCGGAAGTATACAGACAGGTCTGCAAGCTGTGTGGTTAGAAGGCCTAGTGCAGCAGAAATAGAGAAGATATATGAAGATATGCTGAAACATACTGCTGTATCTCGGAAGATTGACTGTGAGTGCTGTGGCTATGAGACCTGTGAAAAGATGGCTGTTGCTATCTATAATGGTTTTAATAAAAAGGAAAATTGCATACATTTTGTCAAGGATATGGCAGAACAGCAAAAACAAAAGGCTATGGAACTGGCCGAGGAGGTCAGGGGCGAAAAAGATACAATTGAAGCAACGCAGCGGCTGATTGTCGAAACGGTTCGCAAAGTAGATGAGCAATTCAATCAGCTATATAGCTCTGTGGATGAAATGGTGAAGGGCAATGATGTCAATGCAGAGGAAAGCTCTAATATATCTTCCGAAATAGGAGAGGTGGACAGCTTCTGTGAGGAAGTGCAGGTGGCGCTGGAAGAAATAGAAAAACTGGTGCAGGCTCTTGACAAGAACAATGCAGAGGTTGTAAATATTGCTTCCCAAACGAATCTGCTTGCCTTGAATGCCAGCATTGAGGCAGCCAGGGCTGGCCAAGCAGGGCGTGGCTTTGCGGTTGTGGCTAGTGAAATCAACAAATTGGCGGCCAGCTCCAAAGAAACTGCTGTCAGCAGTAATGAGAGTCAGAAAAGAGTCCTGAATCATGTTAAGGATATGGTGGGCAAGCTGGCTAGATTGAAGGATGTTGTTAAAACTGTCAACCAGCAAACCTGCAATCTGGCAGCTACTACAGAGGAAATATCTGCTTCGTCTCAGTCTATATTGGGGATAGCAGATGCAGTAAAAAATGATCTCGACAAATTAAAATAATGTAGGGGTTACAAAAAGGCTTCTCTAAAGCGAAAATGCGTTTAGAGAAGCCTTTTTTAGTTTTTCTTATTCTAAATCCTCAACAATAGGTGTGGCATGGTTGTTGATACAATCAGCAGTAATGGTTACCTTGCGGTGTTTGTCGGATTTTGGAATATCAAACATGATATTCAGCATAACATCCTCAATAATTCCCTTGAGGGAACGGGCACCGGTTTTACGCTCAATAGCCTTCTGAGCTACGGCATGGAGGGCATCATCAGAGAATTCCAAATCCACATTATCCATTTCCATCAGCTTTTTGTACTGTCTTACTGGAGCATTGCGAGGTTCAGTGAGAATCCGCAGCAGGGCGTTTTCATCCAAATCCTCCAAAGTACAGATAACAGGGAGGCGGCCGATGATTTCTGGAATAATACCAAATTTCATCAAATCCTCTGGTCTGGTTTTGTGAATCAAATCATTGTATTTTGGCTTTTCATTCTGACCTTCGATTTTGGCACCAAAACCAATACCGGTATCAGTAGCCTTCAATCGCTTGGCAATGATTTTCTCAATGCCTACAAAGGCACCGCCTACAATAAAGAGAATATTCTTGGTATTTACCTTGATGGTAGGAGCCTCAGGGTGTTTTCGCTGGCCTCTGGCGGTAAATTCCACCTCACTGCCTTCCAGCATCTTTAACAGGGACTGCTGTACACCCTCATGGCCTGGATCAGCAGTAATGGTGTTGTTCTCTCCGGATTTGCGGGCGATTTTGTCGAATTCGTCCAGATAAATGATACCGTGCTCACAGCGGGTAATGTTCTTGTCGGCGGCATAGTACAGATTGCGGACAGCTACTTCTACATCAGAGCCTACAAAGCCAGCCTCGGTAAGACTGGAGGAATCGGTTACAGCAAAAGGAATATCCAGCATCTTGGCCAGATGGGATAACAGGGCGGTTTTACCACAGCCAGATGGGCCAAGGATAATCACATTGGATTTCTCAATTTCATCCAGCTCGTCTTCCTTGTGATCGAAGCCGTATTTCATTCGCTTGTAGTGATTGTAAACAGCTACAGACAGAATTTTTTTGGCCTGATCCTGATTGATAATGTATTTATCAAGATATTCCTTAATAAGATGGGGCTTGATTCTGGACATTTCCTCATCCAGATTGCTCATGGTTTCGGCATCTGCTTCCTTGTTGACCTCTACCTGATGGGCCTCAATGGCCTTGTAAATATCTGTTACGCATCTAGCACACAGAGCGAAGCCACTGCGTGGGTCATATACAGGTAAATCATATTGGGAATGTACTACCACGCGGCGCTTACAAAAACTGCACTGGATAGTAGGATCTTTTTCACTCATAAAAATATACCTCTCAATATACAAACATTGTTACTCTTTCAACGTATACATTATGGTGTAAAGTGGGTAAAATTTCAACATTTTTTTCTAATAATTTGTTGCACCAGAATGGGGGCTATGATATAATATCACAAGTCGGATTTTATATCCGAGAAGTTGATTTTTTCGGCTTTGTCCCATTTTGGGAAGCTAAGTCGGACCAAGTCTTCGCAGAGAGGACTTGTAATACGCCCAATATGGGAAGAAGCGAGGTGTATATATATGAAGAACGGTATTCATCCAGAATTCTTTGAGGCAAAGGTTATTTGCGGTTGCGGCAACACTTTCACCACTGGCTCCACTAAGGCTGAGCTGAGAGTTGATGTTTGCTCCAAGTGCCATCCTTTCTTCACCGGTCGTCAGCGTGATATCGCAGCTGGTGGTCGTATTGAGAAGTTCAACAAGCGTTACGCAAAATAAGAACTGGGAGAGCAGGACGGATTGTCCTGCTCTTTTTTTGTATGAATGGCCTTTTGAGAAAGGATTTATATAGATTATGGAAGAAAAGAAGATTACCATTGGCGGTCAGGCTGTTATCGAAGGTGTTATGATGCGGGGGCCGGAGCTGACCGCTACGGCAGTTCGTACCCCTGAAGGCAAAATTGAAATAAGCAGTCGGCCTGTGAATTCTATTAGCGATAGATATCCAGTGCTGAAAAAGCCTCTTTTGCGAGGCTGTGTGTCCCTGATTGAATCACTGGTTATTGGTATTCGCTCCCTGGGGTATTCTGCTCAGATGGCTGGTGAGGAGGAAGAACAGCTTTCTGATAGAGAGCTGGCAGGTACAATTATCTTTGCCTTTGTGCTGGCAGCTATTTTGTTTATTGCTATTCCTACTGGCGCAGCCAAGCTTTTTCATAGCATTACGGAGGATCCGGTTTTCCTGAATCTTATGGAGGGTGTACTGCGTCTGTTTATTTTTATAGCCTATATTGTGGGAATTTCCCGTATGAAGGATATTCAGCGGGTGTTTCAATATCATGGGGCAGAGCACAAGACCATTGCCTGCTTTGAGGCGGGAGAGGCATTAACTGTGGAAAATGCCATGAAGCATACCAGATTTCACAAGCGATGTGGTACCTCCTTTTTGCTGATAGTAATGCTGGTAAGTATTTTCGTCTTTGCCTTTCTAGGCTGGCCCAGCCTGATAGAGCGAATTGTGAGCAGAATTGTCTTGCTGCCAGTGGTGGCAGGTATTTCCTATGAGATTATTAGATTTTCGGCAAATTCTGATAGCTGTCTCCTAGGGTGGGCAGTAAAGCCAGGACTGTGGCTGCAGCGTTTGACCACCAGAGAACCAGAGCCGGATATGCTGGAGGTAGCTATTGAGTCCGCCAAGGCTGTATTGCCTGCTGATAAAATTCCTGCTGGCAGCGGGGTTTATAGAGATGGAGTGTATTAATATATGAATATGATGGATAAATTGCAGGCTGTAGAGGACAAATATCTGGAGCTGGAATCTCTGATAAGTGATCCTTCTGTATTGGAGGATATGTCCCGCTGGCAGCGCTACAATCGGGAGCATGCTGGCTTGGAGTCGATTGTTACAGCCTATCGTGAATACAAGCAGGTTTGTACCGGCATTGAGGATGATAAGAATATGCTGTCCGAGGGCATTGATGATAATGAGTTCCGCCATATGGTGGAGGAGGAGCTAGCTGAGCTGAGAGCCCGCAAGGAGGAGCTGGATGAGCTGCTGCCTATTTTACTGCTGCCTAGGGATCCTAATGATGACAGGAATGTTATTGTAGAAATTCGTGGCGGTGTTGGTGGCGAGGAAGCTGCCCTTTTTGCCGGGGATTTGTTTAGAATGTATTCCCGCTATGCTGAGGCTCAGGGGTGGAAGGTTAATATTATGGATGCCAATCCTACCGAAATTGGCGGTTTCAAGGAAATTTCTTTTGCTGTGGAGGGCCAGGGAGCTTATAGCAAGCTGAAATACGAAAGCGGTACTCATAGAGTACAGCGGGTGCCTGTTACAGAATCCGGTGGCCGTATACATACTTCTGCTGTTACCGTGGCTGTATTGCCAGAGGCGGACGAGGTAGATGTGGACATTCGCCCAGAGGAGCTGCGGATTGATACCTATCGGGCTGGTGGTGCTGGCGGTCAGTATGTAAATAAAACTGAATCTGCCATTCGTATTACCCATTTGCCAACAGGCATTGTGGTACAGTGTCAGGATGAAAAATCCCAGTTGAAAAACAAGGAAAAGGCCATGCGTGTGCTGCGAGCCAGAGTGTTGGAGCAGGCACAGCAGCAACAGGCTGATGCCATTGCAGCAGACCGTAAGAGTCAGGTAGGTTCCGGGGACCGTAGTCAGAGAATCAGAACCTATAATTTCCCTCAGGGGCGGGTTACTGACCATCGCATTGGCCTTACCCTGCATAAGCTGGAGGCTGTGCTGAATGGTCAGCTGGATGAGCTGATAAATGCCTTGATTACAGCAGATCAGGCAGAAAGACTAAAAAAGGTGCAATAATATGGCAGAAGTTTGGACCATTGGAAAAATTCTGAAATGGACAGAGGAATATTTTCAGAAGGCGCAGCTGGATTCCCCTCGGCTGGATGCAGAGGTATTGCTGGCCCATGTACTCAATCAGCCAGAGCGGATTTACCTTTATGTGCATTTTGATCAGCCTTTGGAGCAATCTGAGTTGGCGGCCTATCGAGAGTGTATCAAGCGTCGGGTAAACCACGAACCAGTGGCTTATATTACCGGCCATCGAGATTTTATGGGCTTGGATTTCAAGGTAACAAGAGATACTTTGATACCTCGTCCTGATACGGAGATTCTAGTGGAGGCTGTACTGCAAAGATTGCCAGCGGCTGGTGAGAATAGTATGCTGGCAGATATTGGTACAGGCACAGGAGCCATTTGTTTGTCTCTTTTGAATTATCTTCCTAAGCTAGGAGCTATGGCGGTGGATATTTCGCCGGGAGCATTGGCAGTAGCTCAGGAAAATAGTGTTTCTCTGGGGTTGTCCCAGCGGGTGGAGTTTTTGCAGGGGGATTTGCTGGCGCCTTTGAAAGCCAAGGGAGAGCTGCTGAACGCCATAGTTTCTAACCCCCCTTATATTCCCAAGGCAGATATTGCTGCTTTAGCTTCTGATGTAAAGGCTTATGAGCCAATGGGAGCACTGGATGGCGGTGAGGATGGGCTGGATTTTTATCGCCGTTTGCTGGTCGAATCCGGGGATTTGCTGAAGGATGGCGGTTTTTTGGCCATGGAAGTTGGCATTCATCAGGCTCATCAGCTGGAAGCCATGGCTAAAAACATGAGTCAGTGGGGCAAATGTGAAATTCTGCGAGATTTGGCTGGCATTGAACGGGTAGTAATCCTGTGGAAGGCCTAAGATGGAGAGGAAAAAAGATGGAGGATATTTTTAATCAGCCTACAGAAATGGTGCCAATCAGGGATTTGTCTCGTCAGCAAGGAGAGATTCAAAGGGCTGCCCAGCTGTTGAAATCTGGTGAGCTGGTAGCTTTTCCTACGGAAACTGTTTATGGTATTGGTGCTCTAGGTTTGAATGTGGAGGCAGTGGAAAGACTTTATGCGGCTAAGAATCGTCCAGCCGGCAAGGCTTTTTCCCTGCAGGTGGCTAATGTGAATATGATTCAGCAGATAGCTGCCTATGTGCCACTGATGGCGCGGAAATTGCTGGAAAAATTTGCGCCTGGGCCTATTACGGTCGTGTTGCCTAAAGCAGCGCAGGTGCCGGATTTGGTTACTGGCGGTAGGGACACAGTGGGTATTCGTATTCCGGATAATCCTGTGGCCTTGGCGGTATTGCAGGCTGTGAGGGCGCCTTTGGCGGTGCCCAGTGCCAATATTTCTGGACATGTAAGCCCCAAGAGCGGGGCAGATGTATTTGGGGATATGGCTGGGCGGCTGGCCATGATCTTGGATGGTGGCCCTTGCGCCATTGGCAGAGAATCCACTATTGTAGACTGCACTGGCAGTAAGCCTGTGATCATCCGCCACGGCGCCATCGATGATGAAAAAATCTATAAAGCAGTAGAGTAGTAGTAAAATTGAAATAGCACGTAAAAGGACAGGGAACATAGATAAAATTAGTTGAATTTGTTCATGTATGGTACTATAATTGAGAAGGACTTGCAATTGACAAATAAGTATGTTAATTGCTTAAATAGGAGGAATTTTCAATGAATCATTCATTAAAGTCACGGCTGATGATGCTGTTTGTGCTTTTTTCCTGTGTACCTTTGTTGATTTTATCTGTCATCAATTGTATTACTTTGCTTGGCAGTTTGAAGGAAACAACCGTGCAGGCAGATTTGCAGTTCAATCAGCAGATGGCAGCAGCATTCAAGCACAATATTGATGCTTATAGGGGAACTAATATGGCTATTGCAGCCATGCCCTCTGTACGTGCTATGCAGCCTGAGCAGATGCTGCAGGCGATCAAGGATATACAGGCAAAGAATCATCAGTTTGAGCTGATTGCCGTGTTGGACAAGGATGGCAACCAGATTGTGCGTTCTAGCGGCAAACTGGCTAATCGCGCCGAAAAAGAGTATTTCAAGGCAGCTATCAAGGGTGATAGTTTTGCCACGAATGCCTATGTATCATCCACAACGAAGCATTTATGCCTGACTATTGCCGATCCTATTAGGGGAGCAAACGGTGAAATCGTCGGAGTAGTTGCTTCCGATATATCTCTCAAATCACTATGGGACACTACGGACAGCATAGTCATGGGTGAGACTGGTTATATGGATATCATCGACAAAAATGGCGTATTGATAGCTCATCCTGACAAATCAAGTATTGAGAACGAGGATAGTTTGATGGAGTTGCCTTATGCAGCTGCAGTTACCAAGGGTGAAACAGGTACAACGCAAGGCGATTCCAGTACGGGCGTTGATTCATTGATTGCTTATGCACCTGTTGATGAATATGGCTGGGGGGTTATTACCTATCAGCCTTTAGCAGATATTTACCGTCATTTTTGGTCAGTTGCCTTGATCGATTTGCTGTTGGCAGTTGTGGCCTTTATTATCAGTGTATTGGCTGCTGTCCGCTTAGCAGCTGGCATTACCAGTCCACTGAATGAAGTGCTTGGAGCATTACAGAGAATTTCCAATGGTGATTTGCGTCAGAAAATTGAAACAGATAATGATTTGGAGGAAATCCGTGCTTTAGGAGAAAGCTTTAATAAGACAGCAGACAGTTTGAAAAAATTGATTTTCAAATCCGCAGAAACCAGCGAGAGCGTATCAGCGGCTTCTGAAGAACTTTCTGCTACGGTAGAGTCCGTGGTGGATATTGCAACGGAAACCAAAATGCATATGGTAGAGGCTGCAAAGAATACTCAGGCCAAGCTTGCTGTTTCCCATGATTCTATTGCTACGATTACGGATATGGTGGATGCGATTGATTCAACAGTCAATGCTGCTGATGCAGCGGCAACGGCTGCAGTTGACAGCCAGAAGATAGCAGATGATGGTTCACGCAAGTCAGATTCAGCTGTACAGCAGATGCTGACCATTCAGTCGGATGTTAATGCTACGGCCAGTGCAATTGCTGAGCTAGGGGAGAAATCCAATCAGGTTGGTCATATTGTAGATACCATCAGCGAGATTGCCGAGCAGACCAATTTACTCTCCTTGAATGCAGCTATTGAGGCAGCTAGGGCAGGTGAGCATGGCCGTGGCTTTGCAGTTGTGGCTGAGGAGGTTTCCAAGTTAGCAAATCAGACAGATGGAGCAGCCAAGGAGATTGCAAAAATTATCACTCAGGTACAAAATGAAACGACTATGGCAATCCAAAATATGGATAAAAGCTGTCAGGGCGTAGAGACTGGCGTGTTGTCTGTACGTCAGACCGTGGATTCCTTTAAAGAAATTTTTGCTTCCATCGAAAATCTTACCAGTAAGATTAACGAAATCAAGATGTTGTCTGATAAACAGCGTGATGGCAGCCAGCAGGTACAGCAGGCAGTCCATGATATTTCCGCTTATCTGGAAGAAAATACCAAAGGGATGAAATATATCAGTGATAAAAGTCAGTCACAGCTTGCCTCAATGCAGGAGATACAGACTGCTTCCAATGCCTTGGCAGAACTGTCAACCAAGCTGCAGAGCGAGCTAAACCGCTTCACCATTTAAGCAGGAGAGCTATAGCAACCGTGAAAATTTTACCGGCCTCCCAAAGTTAGATTTGCAATCTAACTTTGGGAGGCCGGTTTTCTGTTGGCTGTTTCTATATTGATTTTATGGTTGGCGGCCATAAGAGTTTGGTCCAGGAGTTCCTGGGGCAAATAGGGTGTATATCCGTATGCCAAAGGCGATAAGAGAGCAGACACCGGCCATTATATTCATGGCGCTATTGAATATTAAGGCCATGGTTACCATATCGCAAACAAAAGGGATAATAACCCAATAACCAGGTTTGTCAAGATCATGGAAGCGTGCAATCATCAGTAGTGAGATGAGTATATTCTGCACAAAGGCGGAAACAAACATTCCTTCAGGGGTTTCTAGGGAGTGGCCTAGCAAAGCAAAGATTATGCAAACAGCTCCTTGCCGCAGAAAATATTGTAACCGTCCCAGCCGCCCTTTATAGGAGAAAAAAGATTTTAAATCAGGCATTATAATAAAGTCCTCCTTTTTATATTTCTATGCAAACCATTCGACACAAAATTGGAAAATCCTGCTTTTGAGTCAAGTTTGCCATAGTATATGATCAGGAGTCCGATGTGTTTCTGCCTTTCATGGATTACGGGGATAAATCTTTTAGACCTTCATTAAGAATGATAAATTCTGATTTGTAGAGTTATACGTCCCCGTTTTTCTGAAAGACAGCCTGCGGTCATAACGACTTTTGCTCTGTCGGCTAAATGACCCTGCCTGATGGTTTATCCTTACGCAGAGATACCGCTTGTCGCTGAGCCAATTCACATAGTCCGGAATGGCAGAGAGTGCCTCCGGGCTCACTTTTGCTTCGCAAAAGCAAGAAGCCTCCTGCCGCAAAAGTGTTATGCACCTCCGGCTGTTGACGAATCATTCTGCCTTATCGATGCCACCAACTGATTTGCTACCACATAGCGGAGAAAGGTAATAATCTCAAACAGTGCCAAGGCGGGAAATTGCTGTGAATACACTAACTGAGAGGCATGGCATGTACCCTTCTACGGCATGTTAATGCGCCTCGCTTCTTAACGAATTCAAGCCATAAAAAGATGAACTTCGTGAATCTTTTTATGCGGTTGAATGAGTTTAGCAGCGTGAGGCACATTTACATAGCGC
>CAKPVW010000020.1 GCA_934196075.1 uncultured Anaerovibrio sp. | reverse complement strand
ATAGATTTGATAGTGTAATTTATACTGTACCTTTTGTTTACTATTTTGTACAGTTTGTGGATATAGCAGCCAAATAGGGGTAATGTAAAATGAAAAATCTTGTTGTATTGGGATCTACTGGTTCTATAGGTACTCAAACTCTTGATGTAGTGCGGGAACATCCGGATTTATTTCATGTGTCCGTACTGGTGGCTAACCGCAGTGATGAGCTGTTGGAAAAGCAGATTGAAGAATTTCAGCCTCAATTGGCGGTACTTTCTGATGAAGATGCTTATAAAAGATTGCGGCAGAGGTATACTGGGAAAACAGAGCTGGCTGGAGGCCGTCAGGCGGTGATTGAGGCGGCTGCCTATCCTGAGGCTCAGGTGGTTGTAACCTCTCTAATGGGATTTGCAGGCTTGGAGCCTACCTTGGCAGCGTTGGAGGCTGGCAAGGACATTGCCCTTGCCAACAAAGAAACCTTGGTGGTAGCTGGGGAACTGGTTATGGCTAAGGCCAAGGAGCTGGGGAGAGCTATTTTGCCCGTGGATAGCGAGCATTGTGCTTTGTTCCAGTGCTTGCAGGGACAGGATAGAGGGGCTGTAGAAAAGCTAATTCTGACAGCTTCTGGCGGTCCTTTCCGGGGCCGTAAGGCAAATGAACTGACTCAGGTGTCTAAGAAGGATGTATTGGCACATCCTACTTGGAATATGGGGCAGAAAATTACGGTAGATTCTGCCTCTCTGGTTAATAAGGGACTGGAAGTTATAGAGGCTAGATGGCTCTATGATGTAAGCTATGATCAGATTCAGGTGGTGGTACATCCTCAGAGCATTGTCCATTCCATGGTACAGTATCAAGATGGCACAGTTATGGCTCAGTTGGGCTGTACCGATATGAGACTGCCTATTCAATATGCTTTGACCTATCCTGATAGAGTGGCTTCTCATTTTCCAAGGGTAGATTTTTACGAGCTGGGCAAGCTGACCTTTGAAAAGCCTGATATGGAAACCTTCCGTGGCTTGAAGCTGGCCTTTGAGGCAGGCCGTACAGGTGGGACCATGCCATGTATTATGAATGGAGCCAATGAGGTAGCTGTCGAGGCATTTTTGAAGGGACAGGCTGGCTTTTTGGATATATACAGATTGATAGAAACAGCTATGGAGGCTGGCAAGGTGGAGTACAAGCCTGATTTGGACCAATTATTGGCTGCGGATGAATGGGCTAGAGATTATACCAGGAAGCAGCTGGCCAAGCTCTAAGAGGTGATTGCATGTTAATTAAAGTTATAGGTGCTATGTTTGTTTTTGGCTTGTTGGTATCTGTACACGAGTTGGGACATTTTATAGTAGCCAAGCTAACGGGTATGAGGGTAGATGAATTTGCCATTGGTTTTGGTCCTAAGGTTTGGAGTAAAAAATATGGTGAAACCATGTATACTCTCCGGGCAATACCTTTGGGCGGCTTTAACCGCATCGCTGGTATGGATTACGAGATAATTGAGAATATGGATAGATCCGGAAGCCGCAACAAGGACAAGCTTATTGTAATACCTGATGAGGAAGATGCAGGCGAGAGAGCCTACTTCCGTCGTCCTATTTGGGCGCGTATGGCGGTGATACTGGCAGGATCATTTATGAATTTTCTTTTGCCTGTATTTATCTTTTTTGGACTTTTTCTGGCGCAGGGAGTGGCTACACCTTCACCAGAACCGGTTATTGGCGCTGTTATAGAGGATAAGCCAGCTGCTATGGCAGGCTTGCAAGCAGGGGATAGATTGCTGACCATTGATGGCAAACCTGTATCTCACTGGAATGAGATTTCTCAAATGATGCAGGGCAAAGCGGAGCGCCCCTTTAAGGTTACTTATCAGCGAAATGGACAGGAGCTGGCTACTACCTTGATACCAGAGAAGGATGCTGCTAGTCAAAGAGCTGTGATTGGTATTACCAGCAGTGCTGATTATTATCATCCAGGGATTATAGAAGCGGCAGGTATGGCTGTAACCAAGGAAATTTATATAATCGGGGCAATGATTGGCGGTCTGGTTCAGTTGGTTCAGGGTACAGTTAGTACAGCGGAATTGTCTGGGCCTATAGGAGTAGCTCAGATGGCAGGCCAGGTGGCAGAGCAAGGAATTTGGCCTTTACTGGGGTTTGCAGCATTTCTTAGTCTCAATTTGGGAATTGTCAATTTGCTGCCGATTCCGGCTCTGGATGGAGGACATTTTATTATGTTGGTATTAGAGGCTTTGCGTGGCAAACCTATGAAACCAGTGGTTATGTACTATATTCAGGTAACAGGCGTTGTAATTCTTGTTAGCCTGATGTTATTTACCACATTTAACGATCTGACTAAATAGGAAGTGACAGCAAAATGATAGAACGGAAAAAGACCAGAAGAATCTATATTGGTAATGTGGCTATTGGTGACGGAGCACCGATTTCTGTTCAATCCATGACCAATACCAAAACTACAGATACTGAGGCTACCGTAGCTCAGATTAATGCGCTGCAGGCTGCAGGCTGTGATATTGTCCGTTTGGCAGTGCCTGATATGGAGGCTGCTCAGAATCTGGGGAATATTATAGCCAAAGTAAAGGTTCCCTTGGTGGCAGATATTCATTTTGATTATCGTTTAGCCTTGGAAGCCATCAAACAGGGAATTTCGGCATTGCGGCTGAATCCTGGCAATATTGGCAGTGAAGATAGGGTAAGAGCTGTGGTGAAGGAAGCAAAAGCCAATCATATTCCTATTCGTATTGGTGTCAATGCTGGCTCCTTGGACAAAACTCTTTTGGAGAAATATGGCGGCGTTACGGCAGAGGCTTTGGTAGAATCTGCCCTGCAGCATGTAAGGATCTTGGAGCAGCAGGACTTCTACGATATGAAAATATCCCTGAAAGCCCATGATGTACCTTTGACTCTGGAGGCTTATCAGCTTATGTCAGAAAAGGTGGACTATCCTCTGCATTTGGGCATTACTGAGGCTGGTACAGCCCGTACAGGTATGATTAAATCTGCTGTGGGAATTGGGGCTTTGCTGGCTCAGGGTATTGGTGATACCTTCCGTATTTCCCTGACAGGAGATCCTGTAGTGGAGGTCAAGGTAGCCAATGAAATCCTGAAATCACTGGGGATGAGGGAATATGGCCCGACCTTGATTTCCTGTCCTACCTGTGGTCGTACCTGTATTGATTTGGCAGGTATTGCAGAGCAGGTAGAGGAAAGATTATCCAATATAAAAGCGCCTATTTCCGTGGCTGTTATGGGATGTGTGGTTAATGGTCCTGGAGAGGCCAAGGGGGCTGACGTAGGCATTGCCGGTGGCAATGGTGTTGGTCTGGTATTCCGCAAGGGAGAAATCATCCGTAAGGTGGATGAAAAGGATCTGGTGGAAGAACTTTTCAAGGAAATAGATGCGATTCTGGTTGAGGAGGAAAAATAAAATTGCGTACAACTAATCTTTATGCACCAACTTTGAGAGAAACTCCTGCTGAGGCAGAGGTAAGAAGCCATCAGCTGATGCTGCGGGCCGGTATGATTCGCAAGGCTGCCGGGGGCTTGTACAGCTATCTGCCTTTGGCTTGGCGTACTATCAAAAAAATAGAGGAGATTATCCGTGAGGAAATGGATGCTGCTGGTGGGCAGGAAATATCCATGCCAATTCTTCAGCCAGCTGAAATCTGGCAGGAAAGTGGTCGCTGGCCTGTATATGGTGCAGAGATGGTAAGAGTTACTGACCGTCATGGCCGTCAGTTCTGTTTGGGTCCTACCCATGAGGAAATGGTTACTACTTTGGTACGTGATGAGGTGCGCTCCTACAAGCAGCTTCCTTTGATGCTGTATCAGATTCAGAATAAATATCGGGATGAAATTCGTCCTCGTTTCGGCTTGATGCGGGGGAGAGAATTCATTATGAAGGATCTCTATTCTTTTGATAAAGATGAAGAGGGTATGAACGAGTCCTACAAGAAGATGTATGACGCTTATACCAATATTTACACTCGCATGGGCCTGAATTTCCGTCCTGTTGAGGCTGATAATGGTGCTATTGGCGGTGGGCATTCCCATGAATTCACCGTTCTGGCTGAGGCTGGTGAATCCAGCATTGCTTATTGTGATACCTGTGACTATGCAGCCAGTGACGAAAAGGCAGAACTGAAGGTTATCAAGGCTGACGAAGAAGAAATCCTGCCTTTGGAGAAAAAGGAAACTCCTAATTGCTCCACCATTGAAATGGTAGCTGAATATTTGGCTTTGCCTATGGAAAAGTGTATTAAGGCTGTTGCTTTCCAGACTGATACTGATGAAGTGGTGCTGTGCTTTGTTCGTGGTGACCACGAGGTAAATGACGTAAAGGTTATTAATCTGGTGGAGGGTGCTTTGGAACTGCGTATGGCTGAGGATGATGCTATTCGTGCTGTTGGCGGTTGTCCTGGCTTTATGAGCCCTATTGGCATCAAGGAAGGCACTAAGATTATTGTAGACCATACTGTTATGGAAATGTACAATGGCTGTGCTGGTGCTAACGAAAAGGATTTCCATTACATTAATGTAAATCCCAAGCGGGATTTCAAGGATGTAGTAGTAGCTGATATTCGCATGGTGCAGGAGGGGGATTGCTGCCCACACTGTAACGGTCATATGAAGATGACCAGAGGTATTGAGGCTGGTCAGGTATTTACTCTGGGCACCAAGTATTCTGAGGCTCTCCATGCTACCTTCCTGGATGAAAATGGCCGAGAAAAGCCTATGATGATGGGGTGCTATGGTATTGGTGTAGGTCGTACTATGGCTGCTGCTATTGAGCAGAATAATGATGAAAATGGTATCATCTGGCCAAAAGCCATTGCTCCTTTTGAGGTAGTAGTAGTACCAGTTAATGGCAAGAATGCTCAGCAGCTGGAGTTGGCAGAAAAGGTCTATAATGAGCTGAAGGCTGCTGGTGTAGATGCTTTGTTGGATGACCGCAAGGACAGAGCAGGCGTCAAGTTTAAGGATGCTGATTTGATCGGCTATCCTATTCGCATCACTGTAGGTCCTAAGGCGGTGGATGAAGATACGTTAGAGTTAAAGGTTCGCCGTACTGGGGAAACTACTATTGTATCTGCTGCTGAAGCTGCCAGCAAAGCTGTAGAAATGCTGGCAGACCTTTGATATTTTTTGACCTGTGGATAAGTTGAAAATCTGAGGTATTAGCTTCAGATAAAAAATGTGGTGTCAAGAACTTTTACTTGACAAAGCATTAGGGGATAGATATAATTATCATCAGTGCCGCAAAAGTACAATTATGTCTATTGTGGTGGAAGGATTAATGAGGTTGATACTTTTATGAAAATAAATATCTCCGATTTAGCAGATCGTTTGGGGGAAGTAGTGCCCTTTGAGTTTGTAACCAATGCTCAGGAGCTGGATGCCCAGACGGAGAACTATTCCTTTGAGGGAGGTATTCTCATCAAGGGAGAATATGTGAATACTGGACGCTGTTACCGGTTTACTGGTAGCATTTTCTGTACCAAATCCTTTGTTTGTGACCGTTGCCTAGAGCCATCTACTCTGAAGCAGGTTCACGAGTTTAATGAGGAGTTTCAGCAGGGCAGTGAGCCAGTGAAAAATGGTGAAAAAACCAGAATCGTGAATTATTTTAATGGTGATGTGATAGATCTTGCTCCGGTTATGCGGGATGTGCTGCTGTCGGATCAACCATTGAATAATATATGCAACGCTGATTGTCGCGGTTTGTGCCTGAAGTGCGGTGCCAACCTCAATCATGGCGATTGTGGCTGTGACCGTACTGTTATTGACCCAAGACTGGCGGCATTGCAGCAACTATTAAAGCCGTAAAATTCCTATTGGGATAAAAGGCAAATAAATAATTCTTACAGAGAATTTAAGGAGGTGTATCCTGAAATGGCAGTACCTAAGCGTAAGATGTCCAAGGCTCGTCGTGATTCCCGTCGTGCTAATTGGAAGCTGGAAGTTCCTGGTTATGTAGCATGTCCACAGTGCCACGAGCCAAAGTTGCCTCATCATGTTTGCACAGAGTGTGGTTACTATGATGGCAAGGAAGTTATTTCCGCAGCTGAATAATTGAGTAATATGAGCAGATTTCCGTTTTTGTAATGGAAATTCTGCTCATTTTACTTTGATATGGAAATAAATGGATATCAGACATCTCCCTATTAGTTGAGGAGACTGATTTAATATATAAGTAATATCATGGATCATAGGTAAAAAATACTGTACTAAATAGGGGTTTTTTATTATAATGGTTTTGAAGGTGATATGTGGTCTGTGGACTATTTTTCAGTTTTTGTGTTTTAGGGCTTGCCTTTTTTTGCATAATTTTGTATAATTGCAATCAAGTTATATGAGCTGGTACTAATTTTTAAAATGACATATGGAGAAATTAACTTCCAACATGTCGTGTTTTTATGTACAGGTGAAAAAGATGGCAAGAATGAAGAAAAAAGAAAGACATGAAATCCTAGTACGTCAGGTACAGGAGAAGCCTTTCCTGACAGATGAGGAGCTGGCAGGGCTGTTCAAAGTCAGCATACAGACCATCCGCCTGGATCGGATGGAGCTGGGGATTCCCGAGGTACGGGAGCGTATCCGCCAGGTGGCCGAAAAAGCCCAAAATAACATCACAGCTCTGGAAAAAACAGAAGTGGTAGGGGATGTTATCGACTTGGAGAGAGGTCATTCCGGCATATCACTGTTGAAGATAACCGAAGATATGGTATTTGCCAGAAACAAGATTGCCAAGGGGCATTATATATTTTCCCAGGCTAATTCTCTGGCTTTGGCTCTCATAGACTCACCTTTGGCCGTTACAGGTGTAGCCAATATAAAGTACAAGGTTCCTGTAAAGGTAGGGGAGATGCTGATAGCCAAGGCTGAGGTAATCAAGCAAAGAAGTAACAAGTTCTTTGTCTGGGTTAAGACCAGAAATGAAAAGCAGGAGGTTTTTCGCGCTAAATTCATTATGGTATCTCTGGCAGAGGTAAATTAGGAGGCTTTTTTGTGAGGATTGCAGTTGATGCAATGGGAGGCGATTATGCACCTGGGCAGATTGTGCTGGGTGCGATTGAGGCCGTCCACAAATATGAAGAATGTGAAATAGTTTTGGTTGGCGATCAGGAAAAAATTAAGGATGAGCTGGACAGAAATGGTGTCAAGGATGAGCCTAGATTGATTGTGCAGCATGCCAGCCAGGCTATAGAGATGGGTGAGCATCCTGTGGAGGCTATCCGTCATAAAAAAGATGCCAGCTTGGTAGTGGCTACCAAAATGGTTAAGACTGGTGAATGTGATGGCGTTGTGTCAGCAGGCAGCACCGGAGCTGCTACTGTAGCAGCGAAGATGTTTCTAAAGATGATTAAAGGCATTGACCGACCATCTATTGCTACCCCTTTGCCATCTACTCATGGTATAGCCCTGCTTTTGGATTCAGGTGCTATTGTGGATTCCAAACCTAGAGATTTGACTGAAATGGCCATGATGGGTTCCATTTTTAGTAAATATGTTTATGGTTTGGAGAATCCTACTGTGGGGTTATTGAATATCGGCGAGGAGGAAACAAAGGGAAACAAGAAGGTCCAGGCTACCTACCCAATGCTGAAACAGGCCAAGGATGTAAATTTCATTGGCAATATTGAGGGACGGGATATTCCTACAGGTAAGGCCGATGTTGTAATTTGCGATGGATTTGTTGGTAATATTGTGCTAAAATTTGCAGAAGGGTTGGCTGTGACTTTATTTCAGTTAATCAAGGATGCAATTAAACAAGGAGGCATTTTGGCCAAGCTAGGTGCGGTGCTGGTGATGCCAGCATTAAAGAGACTTGGCAAGAGACTGGATGTTTCCGAATATGGCGGTGCACCACTTTTGGGTGTTAACGGCTGTTGTATTATATGTCATGGTTCTTCCAACGCTAAGGCTATATGCAGTGCCATTGGTGTTGCTATAGAATGCGTGAAGAATGATGTTACGGGACATATCCGTGACAGTATCGCAGAGGAGGAGTTGCTAGCGAATGACAGCGAAACTTTGTAATGCAGGTATTCTAGGAACTGGATTTTATGTTCCAGAGAAAATAATGACCAATGCAGATCTGGAGAAGATTGTAGAAACCAGTGATGAATGGATTGTAGAGAGAACCGGTATCAAGGAACGTCGCATAGCTGAGGACAATCAACCTATGTCCGATTTGGCTATGAAGGCAGCTCAAAATGCTTTGGCAGATGCCGGTGTAGCTGCTGAGGATTTGGATTTGATCATTGTGGCTACCTTGACCTCCGACAGGATTATTCCTTCTACAGCTTGTATGATTCAGAATCTTTTAGGAGCCAAGCATGCCGCAGCTTTTGATTTGTCTGCAGCCTGCTCCGGATTTGCCTATGCTGCCAGCGTGGCAGCTCAGTTTATTGAGACCGGTGCTTACAAGAAGGCTCTGGTAATTGGTGCGGAGACTCTTTCCAAATATATCAATTGGGAAGATCGCAATACCTGTGTATTATTTGGCGATGGTGCCGGTGCCGCAGTATTGGGTCAGGTCGAGGATGGTTATGGTATATTGAGTTTCGATCTGGGCAGTGATGGTTCTGGCGGAGATGCCATCCAGATTCCTTCCAGTGGCAGCTTGATGCCTGTCAGCAAGGAGTCTATAGATCAGAAGTTGAATCTGATTCATATGAATGGCCGTGATGTGTTCAAATTTGCTGTTAAGGCAATGGGCAAGACTGTTAAAAACTCTTTGGCTAAGATTGATATGCCACAGGAAAAAATTGACTGGTTAGTACCTCATCAGGCTAATATCCGCATTATTGAATCTGCAGCTAAGCGTCTGTCCATGCCTATGGACAAGGTGGTTGTGAATATTCACAAATATGGCAATATGTCAGCAGCATGTATTCCAATTGCTTTGGCGGAGGCTGCAGCAGCCAAGCGGTTTAAAAAAGGAGACATCATAGCACTGTCTGGTTTTGGTGCAGGCTTGACATGGGCCTCCTGCATTATCAGATGGTCTAAGGAGGATTAAGATGTTTGAACAAAATCCAATATGCAAATTATTAAATATTAAATATCCTATATTCCAGGGTGGTATGGCCTGGATTGGTACTGCTGAATTAGCTTCTGCTGTATCTAATGCTGGCGGCCTTGGTATTATTGGTGCTGGTCATATGCCTCCAGATTTACTGCGGGCAGAGATTCAGAAGGCAAAGAAATGGACTGACAAGCCATTTGGCGTAAACATCATGCTGATGTCTCCTTTTGTTAAAGAGGTTATGGAAGTAGTTATTGATGAACGTGTTGCTGTGGTTACTACCGGTGCAGGCAATCCTGCTGAGTATTTGCCGGCTTTGAAAGAGGTAGGTACCAAGGTTATCCCTGTAGTGGCTTCTGTGGCTTTGGCCAAACGTTTGGTGCGTTCTGGCGTAGATGCAGTTATTGCTGAGGGTACTGAGTCCGGTGGCCATGTAGGTGAGATTACCACTATGGCTTTGATTCCACAGGTAGTAGATGCTGTAGATGTACCTGTTATTGGTGCAGGCGGTATTGGTGATTCCCGTGGTATTATGGCAGCTTTTGCATTAGGAGCTTCTGCTGTACAGATGGGCTCTCGCTTTGTTGTATCTGAGGAGTGCATTGCTCATCCTAACTACAAGAATCTGGTTTTGAAGGCCAAGGATCGTTCCACTGTTGTTACCGGCCGTTCCACTGGCCATCCTGTTCGTGTTTTGGCTAACAAGATGACTCGTGAGTATGCAGAGATGGAAAGCCATAATGCTTCCGTAGAAGAACTGGAGAAATTTGGCGCTGGCCGCCTGAATTTGGCTACCCACAAGGGGGATGTGGAAAATGGTTCCGTTATGATTGGCCAGATTAGCGGTATGTTCCACGAAATCAAGCCAGTAGCTACTATTATTGAAGAGCTGGTTGCTGGTATTCCTGCTGTAGGTGAAAGAGTTCACAATACATTAAAATAATTTTTTCTGTATAGATTACAATAAGGGAGCATTTTTAGGGATTATAGCTCCCGACCTATCGTTGGAGATAGGCTGGCGTAACAAGAAAGAGGTAAAAATGAGTAAATTAGCTTTTGTATTCCCAGGACAGGGTGCACAGAAGGTTGGCATGGGTAAAGATTTCTATGACAACTATGATGTAGCAAAGAAGATGTTCAAGGAAGCCGATGAGGCTCTTGGCTATTCCATCATGAAGATGTGCTTTGAGGGGCCTGAGGAGGACCTGAAGCTGACTGCCAATACTCAGCCTGCAATTTTGACTATTAGCTGTATTGCCAATGAGATCCTCAAGGAGAATGGTATTCAGCCAGAAATTACTGGTGGTCATAGCTTGGGTGAGTATTCCGCTCTGGTAGCAGCTGGTGTTCTGAAATTCCAGGATGCTGTTGCTTTGGTGCACAAGAGAGGGGCATATATGCAGGAGGCTGTTCCTGTAGGTGAAGGCGGTATGGCAGCTATTATTGGTGTAGACCGTGACAAAATTGTAGAGGTTTGCCAGCAGGTTTCCGCTGAAAGTCCTGTGCAGGCTGTGAACTTTAATTGTCCTGGTCAGATTGTTATTGCTGGTGCTACCAAGGGTGTAGAGCTGGCTGTAGAGGAGCTGAAGGCAGCTGGTGCCAAGAAGGCTGTTATTTTGCCAGTAAGTGCTCCATTCCATAGTACCTTAATGAAGCCTGCCGCTGAGAAGCTGGCTGTAGAGTTGGACAAGGTTACCATCTCTGATGCGAAGATTCCTGTAGTAGCTAATGTTAGTGCTGAGATTCTTACCAAGGCTGAGGATATTAAGGCCAGCTTGGTGGCTCAGGCTGCCAGCCCTGTACTGTGGGAGGATTGTGTGGCTCGCATGAAGGAGTTTGGTGCTGACGTGCTGTTGGAGGCAGGTCCAGGCAAAACTCTTTGTGGTTTCAATCGCCGTATTGACAAGACCATTAAGAGTCTTAATGTAGAAGATGTAGCATCTTTGGAAAAATCTCTTGACTATTTCAAGGAGGTTCGTTAATATGCTTTTAGAGGGTAGAGTTGCGCTGGTAACAGGAGCCTCTCGTGGTATAGGACGTGCCATTGCTTTGCGCCTAGCTCAGGAGGGTGCTGCTGTAGCTATTAACTACGCAGGTAATACTGCTGCTGCCGAAGAGGTACAATCTATGATTGAGGCTCAGGGTGGCAAGGCAATTATTGTTCAGGCTGATGTATCTGATGGACAGGCTGTAGATACCATGATTAAAACTGTGGTGGAAGAGCTGGGTGGCTTGGATATATTGGTTAATAATGCCGGCATTACTAGAGATAATCTGTTGATGCGCATGAAGGAAGAGGATTGGGATGCTGTTCTCAATACTAACCTGAAGAGTGCTTATTATTGTACCAAGGCTGTAACCAAGCTGATGATGAAGAAGCGTTATGGCCGTATTGTAAATATGACATCAGTGGTTGGTCTTACCGGCAATGTTAGTCAGGCCAATTACGCAGCTGCCAAGGCAGGACTGATTGGTTTTTCCAAGTCCATGGCTAAGGAGCTGTCTAGCCGTGGTATTACCGTGAATATGGTAGCACCAGGTTTTATTGAAACCGATATGACTGCGGTTCTTTCTGATAAGGTAAAGGAGGCTATGGTGGCAGGGATTCCTATGGGACGTCCTGGTAAGCCTGAGGATGTAGCCGATGCAGTGCTGTTTTTGGTTTCTGATTGTGCATCTTATATTACTGGTCAGGTCATCAACGTTGATGGTGGCATGGTTATGTAATAAAGATATATAGAGATCTGTTAAGAGGAGGTGAAACACACATGTCTACTTTTGAGAAAGTAAGAGATATCGTAGTTGATCAGTTGGGCGTTGAGCCAGACGAGGTTGCTATCGAGTCTACCTTTATTGATGACCTGGGTGCTGATTCCCTGGATATCGTAGAGCTCATTATGGCCTTCGAGGAGGAGTTCGGTATCGAGATTCCTGATGAGGCTGCAGAGAAGATTAAGACCGTTCAGGACGTTGTTTCCTACATTGACCAGAACAAATAATTAGTGTCTTACCTTTGGGAAAGTCCCGTGATGTATTTCGCGGGATTTTCTGACAAAGGCAAGTGGCCTAAGAATGGAGGAATAAGTTTGAAGCTTCCTGAATTAAAAATTGGTACTAAGATTGCAAGAGTTCCAATTATGCAGGGCGGTATGGCGATTCGCTTGTCCACTGGTGCTTTGGCTGCTGCGGTGGCTAACCAGGGAGGTATAGGTTTGATTGCTGCCTCTGGCATGACTCCACAGGAACTCCGTTATGAGATCAGGATGGCTCGGTCACTGTCCAAGGGTGTTATTGGTATCAACATCATGTTTGCGGCAAAGAAATTTGCGGAAATGGTTAACACCGCCATTGATGAGGGTATCGATCTGGTAGTGGCTGGTGCAGGCTTTTCAAGGGATATATTTGCCTTGGGCAAGGCTTCCGGTACGCCGGTGGTTCCAATTGTATCATCAGTAAAATTAGCGAAAATTTCTCAGCGTCTTGGCGCAGCTGCCATTGTGGTAGAGGGCAAGGAAGCAGGAGGACATCTGGGTACTGACCAGTCTATCAAGGAGATTATCCCTGATATTGTGGCAGCTGTGGATATTCCTGTTATTGCCGCCGGTGGTATTCTGCATGGTCAGGACATTGCTGATTTAATAAACATGGGCGTAAGCGGTGTTCAGATGGGATCTCGCTTTGCCGCTAGTGTAGAGGCAAATAGTGCCCCTGCTTTAAAGAATTTTTATCTCAAGGCAAAGCCAGAGGATGTAGTGGTTATCCACAGCCCTGTAGGCTTGCCTGGCCGTGCAGTTCGCAATCCATGGGCAGAACGTATCATGGAGGGGCCTGTACCGCCAACTAAATGTGACAATTGTCTCAAGGCCTGCAAGCATAATTTCTGCATTATTCGTGCGCTGAGCCGTGCTCAGCAGGGTGATGTGGAAACAGGTCTTGTATTTACCGGCGAGTATCTGCCTACAATCGATAAGATTTTGACTGTTGAGGAGATTTTCCAGCAGCTTAAGGCGGAGCTGGCAGCTATTTAATTTGAATCAATTGAGAGGTGTTATTTTTGTCTAATCGCGTTGTTATTACCGGTCTGGGTGTTGTAAGTCCTGTAGGTATCGGTAAAGAGGCATTCTGGGATGCCATGATGTCTGGAAAGAATGGTATTGATAAAATTACCCGCTTCGATGCAACAGAGTATAAAGCCCAGGTGGCCGGCGAGGTTAAGGATTTTGACCCAGCTGAATATATGGACAAGAAGGAATCCAAGCGCATTGATCGCTATGCTCAGTTTGCTATGGCCGCAGCCAAGCTGGCTATTGAGGATGCTAAACTGGAGCTGGAGCAGGAGAATTTAGAAAGAATCGGTACCTATGTAGGCAGCGGTATTGGCGGTATTGAAACCATGCATGGCCAGTATGAGAAACTGTTTGATAAGGGACCTTCCCGTATCAGCCCATTCTTCATTCCTATGATGATTGGTAATATGGCTGCCGGTCATGTATCTATTGCCTTTGGCCTGAAAGGTCCAAGCAGCTGCGTTGTTACTGCTTGTGCTACTGGCACAAATAATATTGGTGATGCTTTCCGTTTGTTGCAGCGCGGTGATGCAGATGTAATGCTGGCCGGTGGTACTGAGGCAAGTATTTCTCCTGCTGCTGTAGCAGGTTTTTGTGCTATGAAGGCTTTGTGCATGGATCACAATGATGATCCTGCTCATGCATCCCGTCCATTTGATGCAACCCGCAGTGGTTTTGTTATGGGTGAGGGCGCTGGCATTGTAGTATTGGAAACTCTGGAGCATGCTGAGAAGCGTGGTGCACATATCTATGCAGAGGTTGTTGGCTATGGTGCTAACTCAGATGCATATCATATTACCAGCCCAGCTCCTCATGGAGAAATGCAGGCTAAGTGCATGGCTTTGGCTCTGAAGGATGCAGGTCTGGAGCCAGCAGAGGTTGACTATGTAAATGCCCATGGTACTTCCACTCATTTGAATGATCAGGGGGAGACTGAGGCTATTAAGACTGTATGGGGCGAGGCTGCTAAGGATGTATCTGTAAGCTCCATCAAGTCCATGACTGGTCATCTGCTAGGGGCTGCTGGTGGTGTAGAGGCTATTGCTACTGCTTTGGCTGTAGAGAATGATATGCTGCCTCCTACTATTAACTATGAGACTCCGGATGAGGGCTTGGATTTGGATTATGTACCAAATAAGGCCAAGGCTAAGACTGTTCGTGCTGCTATTTCCAATAACTTTGGTTTTGGCGGTCACAATGCTTGTCTGGTGCTGAAGAAATACGCAAAATAATTAAATATAATATAAGGAAATGAATTAGAGTTGAAGTGTTTTATTATGAATGATCGAGTAAATGATCGGATTACAGCTGAACGCCGTCGTCGTTTGGAGGAACTATCCAGACGATTGGGAGTGAATTTTCGGCACATCGGCTGGCTACATCAGGCCTTGACTCATACCTCTTATGCCAATGAGGCACGGACCAAGGTACAGCATAATGAGCGCTTGGAATTCTTGGGGGATGCGGTGCTGGAGCTTGCTATCAGCACCTATCTCTTCAATCATTTTCCTGGACTTCCTGAGGGTGATCTGACAAAGGCCAGGGCAGCGGTGGTATGTGAAGCCAGCCTGTCCAGCAGGGCAGCGGAGCTGCATTTGGGAGATTACCTGTTGTTAGGACATGGAGAGCAGACATCCGGTGGACGTAGACGGTCATCTATCCTGGAGGATGCATTTGAATCTGTAATCGGTGCTATCTATATGGATCAGGGTTGGGAAAGAGCCCAGAGCTATGTATTGAGACAGCTGGAAGATCACTTGAACAAGGTGGAAAACGGCAGTACCAAGGTTAGGGATTACAAGACCATGCTGCAGGAACTGGTACAGCGCAAGGCCGATAGCCATGTGGTATACGAGCTTTTGTGTGCCAGTGGGCCTGATCATGCCAAGGTGTTTGAATTTGCTGTGAAGCTTAATAACGAAGTTTTAGGAACAGGTAAGGGTCCAAGTAAAAAGGCGGCTGAACAACAAGCAGCTCGTCAAGCTTTAGAAATTTTAAATAAACGTATAAAAAAAGAAGCGTAATTGCTTCTTTTTTTGTATAATGAAATAAATTGATATTTTAGAGAAGCTGGCAAAGTAAAAGGATTCTCTTTAGTAAAGATGATTAGGAGCGATGTATATGAAAAAATTGATTATGCTGGGAACTGGCAACGCAATGGTAACAAAGATTTTTAACACCTGTTTTTTGATAGAGCTGTCTGATGGGGAGCTTTTTATGACAGATGCTGGTGGCGGTAATGGTATTTTGCGTCAGATGGAGCAGGCAGGGGCCGACTATAGCCGAATTCATCATATGTTTGTTACCCACGGTCATACCGATCATATTCTAGGTGTAGTGTGGATGATTCGCAAAATAGCCTCTCTGATGAATGGTGGCAAATATGAAGGACAGCTGCATATTTATTGTCATGATGTAGTGGCAGACATGCTGAATACCATGTGTACCATGATGTTGAAGAAAAAGGATTTGGCCAATGTAGGCAGGGATATCCTTATTCACGAAGTAAAGGATGGTCAGGTGGTGGAGCTGCCGCAGCTGAAGCTGACGCCATTTGATATTTTCTCCACCAAGGCCAAGCAGTTTGGCTACCGTATGGAATTCGCTGACGATGGACAGGTACTAACTTGTCTTGGCGATGAGCCATATAATCCTCAATGTATTCAATATGCTCAGGGAGTAGACTGGCTTTTGTCTGAGGCATTCTGCAAATACGGTGATAGGGACAGGTTCAAGCCTTATGAGAAAAATCACAGTACCTCCAAGGAGGCTGGAGAGCTGGCTCAGGAGTTAGGGGTTAAGAATGTGGTGCTCTATCATACTGAGGATAAAACCTTGGCTACCCGCAAGGAAGAATATGGGGCAGAATGCGCCAAGTATTTCCAGGGTAATGTCTATGTACCAGAGGATTTAGAGATTATAAATTTAGGTTAAGTCTTTGAGATTTTATGCCTTGTATGGTATTGGATGGTAATTTGTATCTTTCAAGTTTTTTTCATAATGAATACATATACTATATTATGGTTTCGTGAGTCCTATATATTATGTTGACTTTTTATTTTAGCAACTGTATCATATATGGGGATGTATGTTTTTATTTACGATGGATATATATTAATTAGGAGGTAGGTAGATTTGTTATCTAAGAAAGGAAAACTGATAGTAGGGGCAGTTATTGCCATAGCTATCGTTGCTGCAGTTGTAATGTTTAGTGGCATGGGAGGCCAGCAGGCTAAGAAAATGGCTGGCGGCGCTCAGGTAAAGGCCATGAACGTGCTGGTGCAGGATACCCCATTGGAACTGGCATATGCTGGATCTGTTAAGGGTAAGAATGAGGTTAAGGTACAGGCCAGAGTATCTGGTACAGTTACTGCCAAGTATGTTAAGGGCGGTCAGTATGTTAGTGCTGGACAGCCTCTGTACAAGATTGATGATCGTACCTATAGAGCGGCTCTCTTGCAGGCTCAGGCTAATCTGGCTCAGGCTCAGGCCACCTATAACAACAGTCTGATTGATTTGCAGCGCAATGAGCAGCTTTTGGCATCTGCAGCTGTTTCTGAGCAGACTGTTACCACTATGCGGGCCCAGGCAGAAGCCCAGCAGGCCAATGTTAATGCTATGGCTGCCTTGGTAGAGCAGGCTCAGAAGAATGTGGATGATACTGTAGTTTATGCCCCTATGAGCGGTAAGCTGGCTGTTGACGATGTAGCTGAGGGCACTTATGCTGCAGCAGGTAATACTGTGCTGGTAACCATTGGCTCCAGCAATCCTGTATTTGTTCAGTTCAGTATCAGTGAAAGCGAATATTTGAAGTATGTAGGGGCTAATGTTACCCCAGGTAATGCTTTGCCAAGCAAGTCTGTACGTATTGAGCTCAGTGATGGCTCTGAATATCCTGTAGATGGTCACATTGTGGAGGTGGACCGTGCTATGCAGGATAATTCAGGTTCCTTGATTGTCAAGGCCCAGTTCGATAATCCAAATGGTATTCTGGTGCCAGGTATGTTTGCTAGAGCCAAGCTGGTAGGCGATACTCTGCATAACGCCAAGCTGGTGCCTGAGAGAGCTGTTCAGCAGCTGCTGGGCAAGTCCTTTGTTATGATTGTAGGAGAGGATGGCAAGTCCAAGGCTGTTACTGTAGAGCTAGGGACCAAGGTAGGCAGCTATTATGTTGTGGATAGTGGTCTTACTGGCAATGAGCAGGTTGTGGTAGAAGGTCTTACTTCCTTAACTGAGGGGATGGACATGAATGTTACCACTGTAACACCTGAGGATATGGGCTTCTCTCTGACTGAAAGCAATTTGTAAGGAGGCGTCCACTTGTCTAAGTTTTTTATACATAGGCCGATATTTGCAATCGTTATCTCTTTGCTGATTGTTATTATCGGTGTATTGGCGGCAGTTCAGTTGCCAATCGCACAGTACCCTCAGATTTCACCACCGACAATTTCTGTAAGCACTACCTATGTAGGTGCTAATGCCAAAACTGTAAACGAGACAGTAGCTCAGGTTATTGAGCAGCAGGTAAATGGTACTCAGGGTATGGACTATATGTCCTCCACCTCAGCAGATTCTGGTCGTTATAGTCTGAGTGTTGTCTTTGATTTGGCCACCGATGGCGATATGGACTCTGTAAAGGTGCAGAACAATGTTGCCATTGCCAATGCCAGTCTGCCAGATTCTGTTAAAAATAATGGTGTTGTTACCAGCAAATCCTCCAGCGATATGGCCTTGATGATTGCCATGTACTCACCAAATAAGACCTATGACAGAGTATGGATGAAAACCTATGCAGATATTTATCTGCTGGACAAAATTAAGCGTGTTAGCGGTGTAGGTTCTGTACAGGTATTTGGTGCGGATCATTCCATGCGTATCTGGGTAAATCCTGCTAAGATGGCAGAGTTGAATATTACTTCCTCTGACATTGTAGCTGCTATTAATGAGCAGAATGTACAGGCTCCTGCTGGTACCGTAGGTGCTCCGCCTTTGGCAGACAGCCAGGAGAAGCAGGCTACTGGTAAAATTGATGGTCGTTTAACCACCCCAGAGGAATTTGGCAATATTATTATCAGGGCTTCCAATGATGGACAGTATGTCCGCATTAAGGATATCGCTAGAGTAGAAACTGGTGCCAAGGATTATAACTTTGGTACTACCTACAACAATATGGAGGCTGTAGGCTTTGGTATTCAGCTGACCAGTGATGCCAATGCTATGACCACCGTAGCTGAAGTTAAGAAGATTATAGAAGAAGGACAGAAGGATTTCCCACCGGATTTACAGGCTACAGAAATCGTAGACAGCACTAAATTTATTCGCGCCTCTATTACCGAGGTTGTGGAAACCTTTGTTGAGGCTCTGCTGCTGGTTGTGTTGGTAGTATTTATCTTCCTGCAGAATTGGCGGGCAACCTTGATTCCTTTGTTGGCCGTACCAGTATCTCTGATTGGTACCTTTATCGCCTTTACTTTCCTAGGCTTTTCCATCAACACCTTGACTCTGTTTGCCATGGTATTGGCTATCGGTCTGGTAGTTGACGATGCTATTGTAGTTATTGAGAATGTAGAAGCTCATATGGAAAAGGGCTTGAATCCTGTGGATGCTACTGAGCGTGCTATGGACGAGGTACAGGGACCTGTAGTAGCTATTGCCTTTGTACTGGCTGCAGTATTTATACCAGTAGCCTTCCTGGGTGGTATGATGGGTGTGCTGTATCGTCAGTTTGCCTTGACTATTGCTATTTCCATGGCTCTGTCAGCCTTTGTGGCTCTGACATTGACTCCTGCCTTGTGTGCTACCATTCTAAAGCCTCATACCAAGGAAGATGATGAAGGCCTGTTGGGCAGATTTTTCTGCAAATTCAATGAAGCCTTCAACGTAGCTCGCCTGAAATATCAGGGTGTGGTTGGCTGGTTTATTGGCCATATAAAGGTTGCCGTAGTATTCATTGTTATTGTCTGCGGTTTGACTGGTCTTTTGTACAAGATTGTTCCTTCTACCTTTGTACCTAATGAGGACCAGGGTTACTATGCTGTAGCTGTTAATTTGCCAGAGGGTGCTTCTCTGAATCAGACCGAAAAGGTTATTGAGAAGCTGTCTGGTGCTGTGCAGCAGGTGGATGGCGTTGAGAGTGTTATGGGTATTCCTGGCTTTGATATTATGGCCTTCAGTGGCAAGTCCAGTGCAGGTGCTATGTTTGTAGGCCTGAAAAACTGGGATGACAGAACCACTGCCGAAACTCAGATTAATGCTATTATTAACAAGACCTTTGGCGTTGGTGCCCAGGTAGCATCAGAGGCTAGAGTAATTGCCTTTAATATGCCTGCTTTGCCTGGTTTGGGTACCGTAGGCGGCTGGCAGATGGAGCTGCAGGATTTGTCCGGCCATACAGATGAAGAGCTGGATCAGGTCACTAAGAAAATTTTGGCTGCGGCCAATCAACGGCCTGAGCTGCAGGGTGTGCGTTCCACCTTCTCCATTAATTCTCCTGTTTATCAGTACGATATTGATAGAGAAAAGGTTAAGGCTATGGGTGTCAGCATGTCTGATGTATTTACAGCCATGCAGATTTTCTACGGCGGCAGCCAGGTAAATGACTATAATGAATTTGGTCGTACCTTTAAGGTAATGGTGCAGGCAGACGAAAGCTTCCGCAGCAGTGTGGATGGTATGCGCTTCATGTATGTTCGCAGCAAAACTGGTCAGAATGTACCTCTTGATTCCCTGTTGAAGCCAAGAGAGACAACTGGTGCCAGCACCATCAGCCGTTTTAACGGTTCCCGTTCCATAAGCATTCAGGGTAATGCTGGTAACGGTTATTCCTCTGGTCAGGCTATGACTGCTATTGAGGAAGTAGTTAGAGAGATAGCAACTGATGGCTATGGCATTGAATGGTCTGGTCAGGCTCGTGAGGAGAAAAAGAGCAGCAGCTCCACAACTCAGGTATTGGCCCTGGCACTGGTCTTTGTCTTCCTGTGCTTGGCAGCTCTCTATGAAAGCTGGAGTGTACCATTTGCGGTATTGCTTTCCGTACCTGTAGGTGTTTTTGGTGCCTTGTTCTCAGAGTACTTCATGTCCATTGTGGAGGCTTTGGATGGCGTGCCAAATGCTGGTCTGCAGAACAGTGTATACATGCAGATTGGTGTTATTATGATTATCGGCTTGGCGGCTAAAAATGCAATTTTGATTGTAGAGTTTGCCAAGATTCGAGTAGATGTAGGCATGAATCCATTGAAGGCGGCTATTGAGGCGGCAGGCTTGCGTTTGCGTCCAATCCTCATGACCTCCTTTGCCTTTATTATCGGCTGTCTGCCATTGGCTACAGCAACTGGTGCTGGTGCCGCCTCCCGTAACGGTATGGGTGTGGCAGTAGTAGGCGGTATGCTCTTTGCTACAGGCTTGGCTATATTCATAATTCCGGCCTTTTATGTAATGACAGAGTATATTGCCAAGTCCTTGGGCATCCGAAAGACGGAAAAGAAAAAGACCTCCAAGGATTATATGTAAATTTAATATGATTGTCTTATGGCAGCTTTCGGGAGAGGTCATAAGCATGTAAGGGACAGTACCTCTGATTTTTCTAGGAGAGTTTGAGGTGCTGTTCTTTTTTATATTTATATATAGAACAAAAAGCGAAAAATAATGGAAATTACTCTTGCCTAAAAAACTTTTGTTTGTTATAATGATAGTAAAATATGTTTGACAGTAAGGAGATTTAAGTATATGGAGAAGGAAAGAGAAGAATCCCTAAAAAATGCCATGAAGCAGATAGAAAAGGACTATGGCAAAGGGGCTATTATGCGCCTGGGAGATGCCGCAGCCAATATGAATGTGGAGGTTATCTCTACCGGTATTCTGCCATTGGATATTGCTCTTGGGGTAGGTGGTATTCCTAGAGGCCGTATTATTGAGATTTATGGACCAGAATCCTCTGGTAAAACCACTGTAACCCTGCATATGATAGCAGAGGCTCAGCGTCAGGGCGGTGTAGCTGCATTCATAGATGCGGAGCATGCTTTGGATCCTATCTATGCCAAAAATCTTGGCGTAGATATAGACAATCTGTTGGTTTCTCAGCCAGATACTGGTGAGCAGGCTCTGGAAATTGTAGAAGCCCTGGTGCGCAGCGGTGCAATTGACATTATTGTAGTGGACTCTGTGGCTGCCTTGGTACCAAAGGCTGAAATCGAGGGAGATATGGGTGATGCTCATGTAGGCTTGCTGGCTCGTCTTATGAGCCAGGCCATGCGTAAGCTTACAGGTATTATCAGCAAGTCTAGAACTACGGCTATCTTTATTAATCAGATTCGTGAGAAGGTAGGTACCATGTATGGCAATCCGGAAACTACCACTGGTGGTCGAGCTTTGAAGTTCTACTCCTCTGTCCGTCTGGATGTGCGCAAATTCGATACAGTTAAGCAGGGAACCAATATTTTGGGTAATAGAACCAGAGTCAAGGTCGTGAAGAATAAGATTGCTCCTCCTTTCAAGGTGGCAGAATTTGACATTATGTATGGTGAAGGTGTTTCTAAGGAAAGCAGCCTTATTGATATTGCTGCGGATTTGGATATCCTCAACAAGAGTGGTTCCTGGTATGCCTATAATGGCAATCGCTTAGGACAGGGTAAGGACACTGTTAAGGAAATTTTGCGTAACCAGCCAGAGCTGATGGCTGAAATTGAGGGTAAGCTATATGAAATGCTGAAGAATGAAGCTGTGATGCAGAAACTAAATTCTCCAACCAAGAAGGCAAGAGGTGCTGAGGATTAATGGAAGCAGAAGAACCAAAACAGCAGCGCCCTCGTCCTTCCTGCAAGGCCAAGGCTGTGGATTTTTTGGCTCGTAGTGATCAGAGCATAAAAAGGCTGACTGAAAAGCTACAGCGGAAGGAATATAGTGAGGAGGAGATTCAGGAAACTATTGATTGGCTGCAGGAAAAGCATTTTCTAAGGGAAGAAGAGGGCTGTCAGCGCAGGTTTGAGCATATGTATCAGAATACTGTTTATAGCCTGCGGCAGATTGTGGTGAAGCTGCGTCAGCAGGGCTATGATAAGGATTTGGTGCAAAGCTTTGTGCCTGATGATACTACGGAACGGGAATATAGGGCTGCCTATAAGGTTATCAGCCGCAAATTCAAGCAGGGAGCCGATAAGCAGAAGATTTATCAGCATCTTTGCATGAAAGGCTTTGACTACGATGTGGCAAGAAATGCTGTGGAAGATTTGCTTTATACGTGGGAAAAGGAAGCTGACGAATAAATTGCTGACAGGTGGTTTTTCTGATATAATTATTGGGATGAAGTAAGCGTGAAAACTGTGTCTTTAGACATGGAATGATTATTGTGAAACGCATGAGGAGGAATATAGAGAGTGACTAATGAAATGATTATCGTCCTGGATTTTGGTGGTCAGTACAATCAGCTGATTGCACGCCGTGTCCGTGAGTGCAATGTATATTGTGAGGTACATCCTAACACTTTGAGCCTGGACAAAATCAAGGCTATGAAGAATTTGAAGGGCATTATCTTTACTGGCGGACCTAATAGCGTTTATACCCCTGAATCTGCTACTATTAGCACAGAGGTATTTAAACTGGGCGTGCCTGTATTGGGTATTTGTTATGGCTCTCAGCTAATGGCCCATCTTCTGGGAGGCAAGGTAGAAACTGCTCCTGTTAGCGAATACGGCAAAACTCAGGTGAAAATCGCTTCTACAGGCTCCAAGCTTTTCCAAGATGTTTCTGAGGAAACTATCTGCTGGATGAGTCATACTGATTATATTTCTCAGGCTCCTGAGGGCTTTGCTGTTACGGCTAGCACACCTGTATGTCCAGTAGCTGCTATGGAAAATGAGGCAGAGGGACTGTATGCAGTACAGTTCCATCCAGAAGTGCTGCATACTGTAGAGGGCTCCAAGATGTTGAGCAATTTCGTTTACAATGTATGTAAATGTGCTGGGGACTGGCGGATGGATTCCTTTGTGGAGTCTACCATTCAGCAACTGAAGGAAAAAATTGGTGATGGCAAAGCCTTGTGTGCTTTGTCTGGTGGTGTTGATTCTTCAGTAGCAGCAGTTCTTATGTCCAAGGCTATTGGCAAGCAGCTTACCTGTGTATTTGTAGACCATGGCCTGCTTCGTAAGGATGAAGGGGATCAGGTTGAGGCTGTATTTGGCCCAGAAGGTCCTTATGATTTGAACTTCATCCGAGTTAATGTACAGGATAGATTCTATGAGAAGCTGAAGGGTGTAACAGAACCTGAGCAAAAGCGTAAGATTATCGGTGAGGAGTTTATTCGTGTATTTGAGGAAGAAGCCAAGAAGATTGGTGCAGTAGACTTCTTGGTACAGGGTACTATTTATCCAGATGTTATTGAAAGTGGTTTGGGTAAATCTGCTGTAATCAAGTCTCATCACAATGTAGGCGGTCTGCCTGATTTTGTGGATTTCAAGGAAATTGTAGAGCCTTTGCGTCTCCTGTTTAAGGATGAGGTAAGAAAGGCTGGCCGTGAGCTGGGGATTCCAGATTATTTGGTAAATCGTCAGCCATTCCCAGGCCCAGGCTTGGGTATTCGCATTATCGGTGAGGTAACTGCAGAAAAGGTTAAGATTGTTCAGGAGGCAGATGCTATTTATCGTGAGGAGGTAGCTAAGGCTGGTGTGGACAAGGATCTGGGCCAGTATTTTGCAGCTCTGACCAATATGCGTTCCGTAGGCGTTATGGGTGATTTCCGTACTTATGACTATGCTATTGCCCTGCGAGCCGTAATGACTAGTGACTTTATGACCGCTGAAAGCGCTCAGCTGCCTTGGGAGGTACTACACAAGGTAACCAATCGTATTGTCAACGAGGTAAAAGGTGTCAATCGTGTAATGTACGATTGCACCAGTAAACCACCAGCAACTATCGAGTTTGAATAAATAGCATAAAATCCCTACAAAATCTGTATGTACAGATTCTGTAGGGATTTTTTAAAAAAACAAGTATAAAGAAGTGCCCGATGTTCCCTACCTCTACAGGTGGCGGGAGATTTCGGTAATATATTTCATGAATTCTTTCTTAAAATAAAATGCACGGTTTTTATCTGAAATTTCGCGTTTGTAAATATTAGAAAATATAGGATGATATGGCTTGGAATCCTTTGTACGAATTTGAACGAATTTACCACTTGCAGTATGCAAAGTTGATATGTTTGATTTTGATAATTGTTGATTTAACTGCTCACATATATCATAGTAGTCCGATTCAAGCTGCTGGGCAAGAATTTGATATTTTGGTAAAGACAGATCAATCTGAATTGGAGGTAGGTACATCCAATCTTTTGGATTTCCATCCTTGCTGATAGGAACATATAACAAACGTTGAAATTTTTTATATAATTTAGTCTCTTGAAATTTGTGCTTAGCTAATAATTCATCAATAATGGAGGCGATTTGTGTAATAAACATTGTTTCTAAAGGTTTGCCTGCTCGGTTACATTTGTTGGTTTTCAATTCCCCATCTTCAAAATCAAGGGTTGTATTGGAAAGCTCTAATCCAATAGTAAGCTCCAACAATTGTCCTGTTTTTCCCTTATTGATTTTCATCATGGCATCTTGAATTTGGTTGGGCAATAGGTATTCTTTGAACGGGACATAAGCAAGTTTTTCTATTCTAGTTTGCGCTTCGATAAGTTTCATCAATCGGATACCTCCTTGAAAAATTCGGCAATATCAACATCAAGTACATTTGCAATCTGATTTAAAACGGATATGGACAAACTTTTATGGCATCCTTCGGCTTCGATTTTAGAAAGGTAGCTAATACTAATTTTTGTTTGTTCCGCGAGTTGTACTTGTGTTAAGTTTGCTTGTTCTCTATAATGCTTTATATTCGCACCTATAGTACGATATAGGCTAGCATCATTGTTGAAATACGTACAAACACCTCTTTCACTATTTGTGAATATTATCTCATAAGAAGATATTTATATAAATTCACTTATTGTGAAAGAAGAATAGTATGAAACGACGAACATTTGAGGGAGGAATGACTTATACTTTTACATCCCAATAATTTCAAACTTGAACCAACGACAGTCTGGTCGTTTCCGGACAGAGGTAGTTGGGCAACGCATTCAGGAAAATACCGTGGAAATTGGTCACCATATGTACCCAGAAATTTGATACTGCGTTATTCTAATCCTGGCGAGTGGATTTTGGATCAATTTATGGGTAGTGGAACCACCTTGGTTGAGGCAAAGTTACTTAGACGCAATGCGGTGGGGATTGATATTAATCCGCAAGCAGTTTCAATTTCAGCAAGAAATTTACAATTTCAATGTAAATCAAATTCAAAAATATTTATGCGAAATGGCAGTGCTATGGAATTACATTTCATTAAGGATAGCCATATAGATTTTATCTGTACCCATCCGCCTTATGCTAACATTATTAAATACAGTAAAGGAATAGAAGGGGATATTTCACTGCTTGGTGTAGATGAATTTTTGGCAGAGATGAAAAAAGTGGCGATGGAATCTTTTCGTGTATTGAAAAAAGGAAAAATATGTGCTGTTATGATTGGCGATATAAGAAAACACGGGAAGGTTATCCCATTAGGATTTCGTACTATGGAATGCTTTTTGCAAGAAGGTTTTGTTAATAAAGAAATTATTATCAAGGAGCAACATAATTGTCATTCCATGGATTATTGGGAGGAAAGAAACAATAGTTTTCTCCTATTGGCACATGAATACATATTTGTATTCCAACGAGATTGATCATATATAGAAAAGAGGACATATAAATGAGTAATTCAAGTATTGCTCCATTTGTGAAATGGGCTGGCGGCAAACGTCAGTTATTGACTCAGATAAAGGAGAGAATGCCTGAAAAATATAATAATTATTTTGAGCCATTTGTAGGTGGGGGTGCGGTAACATTTTCATTGCTACCAGCAAATGCGCTGATAAACGATATCAATAAGGCACTTATCAATGCTTATAGGCAGATTTGCAATACACCAGAATCATTTTTGAAGGCTATAAAGAAGCTGGACGATGAAATGTGGGAGGACGGTAAGGAATATTATTATTCTCTAAGGGAGCATTATAATGTCAAATTGATGAAGATGGAGTTTGATGTAGAGTTGGCGGCATTATTTGTATTTATAAATAAACACTGCTTTAATGGGTTGTATCGTGTAAATGGCAAGGGGCTTTTTAATGTTCCGTATAATAATAGTCGTAGGGCTTCTGTTGATGAAAATCTTATTATGGAAATTTCTGAGTATCTACAGAGTGTAAAAATTATGGATGGAGATTTTGAGGTTGCTTGTAAAGAGGCTAAGAAGGGGGATTTTGTATTTATTGATAGCCCATACGCACCATTAAATCCTACATCGTTTGAATCCTATACCAAGGAGGGGTTTGATATAGAAAGTCATGGACGCCTTGCAAAACTATTTGATGAATTAACAGCTAGAGGTTGCTATTGTATGCTTACAAATCATAATACAGATTTGATTAATGAGTTATATGGTAACAAGGGGTATAGAATAGATATTGTAAGTGTTAAGCGTATGATTAATTCGGACGCATCTAATAGAGTTGGTGAAGAAGTAATTATATGCAATTACTCATGATCATAACACCGTGTATCACTATGTGGTAAAGGGAGTTAGAGAATGGAAAACTTATTCATTAAGAAAGTGTCATTATACTATAAGACAGAAAAATCTCAATTAATATTAGGTGATATCTTTAAGATTCTGGTAAAGATGAAAAGAGAATCTGTAGATATGATATTTGCTGATCCGCCATATTTTTTAAGTAACAATGGTATTACATGTCAGGGTGGAAAAATGGTTTCAGTAAATAAAGGATCATGGGATAGGCTTTCGGATAATGGAACCACCATTGCAGAAAAACATAAGTTTAACAGAAAATGGATTAATCTATGTAAGAAAGTGTTAAAGCCAAATGGTACGATATGGATATCGGGAACCTTGCATAATATATATTCCATTGGTATGGCATTGGAGCAGGAAGGTTTTAAAATAATAAATAATATAATATGGCAAAAAACAAATCCACCACCAAATTTAGCATGTCGATGCTTTACACATTCTACGGAGACAATTTTATGGGCAAAGAAGAATGAAAAGAAGTCTAGGTATTTTTTTGACTACCATAAAATGAAGGAAATGAATGATGGTAAGCAGATGAAGGATGTATGGACAGGAACACTGACAAAGCCTTCTGAAAAAAGGGAAGGAAAGCATCCTACACAAAAGCCAAAATATCTGCTTGAAAAGATTGTGTTGGCTTCTACTGAGAAAGGACAAATTATCTTAGATCCTTTTTGTGGTTCTGGAACTACCGGAGTGGAAGCAGTAAGATTTGGGCGGAAGTTTATTGGAATAGATATTTGTGAGGAATATTTGAAAATATCCAAGAAAAGATTGGAGAAGGCATTAAATTGCAAATAGATATAAACAAAAATGATATGGTATAAATAAAGTAGTCACATTGCCTCAAGGAATTAATATATACTTATGAGCATAAGGAGGACGAAAGATGGGAACTACCGAGATGGTACAAGCTCTTGTATCACCAGCAGAAAAATTGATTGAAGCTGTTTCAGGAGCCATTGGAAAAGTATATGAGCCTAAACACATTAGGAATATGGCAGATGCTAAAGCGTATGAACTGCAAGTAATATCAGATACAGTTCGTAATAATAGCGATGTTCCAATAGTATATGGCTCAACAGGAGTTTCGATTGATACCAGTGATTTTGAGCAAATTGTGAAAAGAGCATCTGTTCGGTTAACATATCAAGAAATTACTAAGCAACAAAATATTGAAGCAGTAGTTGATAATGCTTATGAAGAATTGGAGAATGTTGAAAATGTTAGTTCTAAACCAGTGAACCCGGATTGGATGTTTCGTTTTTTTAATTCAGTTGAAAATATTAGCGACAAAGATATGCAAACGATATGGGGACATATTTTAGCAGGAGAAATAAAGCAGCCCGATACATATTCTTTTCGTACATTAGAAAAACTGAAAAATATGACACAAAAAGAAGCAAAAAATTTCCAGATGGTTTCTTCTTTAGCTTTGCAAACTGGTGGGAGGAAATTCATTTTGAGTGAAGACAGTATACTCAATAAGCATGGTGTGTATTTTTCACATATTTTAGAGTTAGAAGAATGTGGATTAATGACAACACAGTCTCTGTCATTAGAAATAGCTGCATCTGCCAAAGAATCATATATTATATATAATTCTGGGTTACTTGGATTAATTGTTGGAAAAGAAGAGCGAAAACAAACAATTAGCATATTAGTGCATGTTTTTACTGAAAGTGGTTCACAATTAATAGAAGCTATACATCCTGAAATGAATTCGCAGTATTTTATTGATTGTCTGAAATCAATTCAAGATAATCATAATAATTTTACGGTCACTGCACATAATATAATTTCAATTAGTCCAGAAGGACAGATAAGCTATAATAAAGAAGATGTTTTAGCTTTGTCAGATGCAAACAAAGAAAAGGACGAAAAAGTGTTGCAAAATGACAAATAGCTATATGCAATTATTTAAATAATAGTTGTCAAACACTTTTTAGCTAGTTATAATGAATCCGGCAATAAATTGGCAAAATAAAATACTCCCTCCACTTTAGATGGTACATGTAATCCTTAGTGGAGGGAGTATTTCTATTGACTTGTAGGGATTAGTTATTTTCTAGCTTCATTTGGCCTATATAGTGGGTGACAAACTGGCGGGCGGTGCGTCCAGATCGACCAGAATGGTTCATATACCAGCGATTGCCCTCTATGCGCAATTCCTCTGGGTCAAGCTGAATACCCTCTTGACGCAGGAAATGGTCAATAATGGCTAGATACTCTTGCTGATTTGGCTCAATATAATTGATAATCAGGCCGAAGCGGTCAGATAGGGAAATAGTTTCATTGATGCTGTCATTGCGGAACATTTCATCCTGCTCGCTATTTCTATCATGCCAGGTTTCCTTAATAAGATGGCGGCGATTGGAGGTGGCATAGATAAGCACATTCTCTGGCTTGGACTCTACACCGCCCTCAATGGCAGATTTTAGATATTTGTAATCGCTGTCAGATTCCTCGAAGGAAAGATCATCAAAGAAGATAATAAATCTCTTGCTGGCAAATTGTCGCAGATTGGCCATAATGCCTGGCAAATCACTAAGCTGTGATTTCTGCATCTGAATTAAACGTAGGCCATTGCTGTAATATGCCTTGGCCAGAGCCTTGACACCAGAGGATTTGCCGGTACCTCTAGCACCTACCAATAGCACATTGTTAGCTGGACGATGATTGATAAAGGCCAGAGTGTTGTTAATAAGCTGTTCCTTTTGGAATTCGTAGCCAATTAGATCCGCAAAATCCATTGCTTCAAAATGACGTATGCCCTGTAGACGCTGTTTTTTGGAATTCCAGCAGAAGGCAGGGTAGGACGCAATTTCGCCATAGCCATATTTTGTATAATAGTCTACAAATACCTGAGTAATTTCCTCAGGAGTATTTTTACCCTGCAGCTTTTGTTCCAAATATGCTGTAGCCTCCAGCTTGTGAGGTAGAGAAGGTATATAATCATCCAATATATTGACATTGACAACCTCACTGGCCTTTTCCAGTAAAGCAGGCAGCAGCTTTTTCATATCATGGATAAAGGCTTGATGAAGGCTGGCTCCAATTTGTCCCTGAGATGCCTCTGCCATTTTGGCAGCCAGACATCCCTCCTGACTCAATAGATTCAGAAAAAGATCCCGAATTAGATTGCCACTCCAGCCCTCTTCCTCAGCCTTTTCCAAAAGATGGCCAGCAAAGCGATGGGCTAGAGTCAAATCCTCTGGGGAGGAAACAGCAGCATCCAGCTCCTGTATAAGCTTGTCCTTCAAGATATTCCTGCATACCAGCAGATTTTGTAGATCCAATGTAACCATATAAGAAATCCTCCTTACAAATAAACAGAGGTTGCTGCATTTAAAGCTAATGCAACAGCCTCTATTATTGTATATATTCGTATATTAGACTGTCAAGATTTTAGAACTTCAGATTGTTGCGGATTCTCTCCACAGCCTCAATGGTCTTTTCACGATTGCCAAAGGAGGTAAGGCGGAAATACCCTTCACCGCATGGACCAAAGCCAGCACCGGGAGTACCAACAATATGTACATCATTCAGGAGTTTGTCGAAGAAATCCCAGGATGGCATATTATCTGGGGTTTGAAGCCAGATATAAGGTGCATTGACGCCGCCAAAGGCCTTGACGCCAATGGCTTGCAGACCTTCACGGATAATTCTGGCATTTTCCATATAATAGCCAATCATTTCCTTGACCTGCTGCTGGCCCTCTGGGCTAAAGACAGCCTCAGCACCACGCTGAACAATATAGGCGGTACCATTAAATTTGGTGGTATGCCGGCGATTCCATAAAGGATTAAGAGCTTGACGCTTGCCATCAGCAGTTTTGCCAGTTACAGTTTTAGGCAGAACTATATAACCACAGCGGGTACCAGTAAAGCCAGCGGTCTTAGAGAAGGAGCGGAACTCAATGGCGCAATCCTTGGCACCAGGAATTTCAAAAATACTGCGAGGCACATCATCCTCAGTAATATAGGCATTATAGGCAGCATCAAAGAGAATGATGGAGTCATTTTCCAGAGCATAATCTACCCACTTCTTTAGCTGAGACTTGGTGAGAGTAGTACCGGTAGGATTGTTAGGGCAGCAGAGATAAATGAGGTCTACCCGTTTTTCAGGCAATTCTGGACAGAAATTGTTTTCTGCATTGCAAGGAAGGTAGGTAACACCTGTATAGCGGCCATCTGGCTGCAGGGTGCCGGTACGGCCTGCCATAACATTGGTATCTAGATATACTGGATAAACAGGATCTGTAATGGCAATGGTATTGTCCACACTAAAAATTTCCTGTATATTGCCACAGTCGCTTTTGGCTCCATCAGAAACAAAAATTTCATCCGCAGCAATACCTAGGTCTTTGTAGTTATGCTCAATGATTTTATCAACGAGGAAGCTATAGCCCTGCTCTGGGCCATAGCCCCGGAAGGTATCTGGGGAAGCCATTTCATCAACAGCCTTGTGCATAGCCTGAATACAAGCCTGGGGCAAAGGCAGCGTAACATCACCAATGCCTAGAGAAATCACATCGGCCTCAGGATGTGCCTCTATGAAAGCAGCTCGGCGGTGAGCTGTTTCCCGAAAAAGATAGCTTCCTGCCAGCTTGAGATAATTATCATTTATATTTGCCATAAACTTTCCTCCTTATAGCGGGTAAATAAAAACAGGTGACACAGAGCCAGGGAATGTAGTATGTCATCCTAGCTTCTCTGTCACCTGCGTTGGTGTCTGAAATTGTCTATTTTCAGTTTGTAGTGTAGCAGAATGAGAAACTTTTGTAAAGAATTTAGTGAAAAGTTTTAGCCATTCTGCATAGTAGTGCGACAGAAATCTATAAAGGACTGAGCTGCATTACTGATATATCTGTCTTTTTTCCAAGCCAAGCCCAAATCAACATAAAGAGGCTCGTCAAAAGGTACAGCCCTAATACCAGGGGATCCCTTGGCTATAAAGTCCAAAAGGAAGGCAATACCTACATTGGAAGCAATAAGCCCCTTGACAGTCTCAATCTGATTGGATTCCAGCACAATTTCCGGAGCAATATTAGCTCTTTTTATTTTACTTAACACCAGCTGACGCAGAAAGGAGCCTTCCTTCAACATAATTAAATCAGCATTGGCTATATCATTAATAGAAATAGATTGATGGGCAGCTAATGGATGCTTTTCAGGAATGCAGGCCATAATTTGATTCCTGGACATAGGTAAAAGCTGTAGGCTGGCAGAGGCATCAGAAATAATGACAATGCCAAAGTCCAGCTCATCCCGTTCCAGCTTTTCACGAATGGCCATGGATCCTTCCTCATAAAGATAAATATCTAAATGAGGATAGAGGTGTTGGAAGCTGGAAAAAATCTTTGGGAATAAGTAGGCTCCAATCATGGATGGAATACCAATTTTGATGGTTCCTTTTTGAAGCTGCTTGTAATCATTGACCTCTAAGACTGCATCGTTAATGCTGCGCAGGGCCAACTCAATGCGGTTAAGAAAAATATGACCTTCCGGGGTCAGGGACAGCTGCTTTTGACTGCGATCAAAAAGCTTGATTCCCAATTCAGATTCCAGTTTTTTGATAGCAACTGTAATATTGGGCTGGGAAACATTGAGGCGCTCGGCAGCTCTGGTAATGTTCTTCAGGCGACTAGCCATCTGAAAATATTCTAATTGCCGTAACTCCATAGATTGTATCACTCCAATGCAAAAAAATAGGTTGATGATAATAAATTCGAGTTATTTGGTTATTATTATATCA
>CAKPVW010000019.1 GCA_934196075.1 uncultured Anaerovibrio sp. | reverse complement strand
GTCTCTGCGGACAGCAGCTTGTACATGGCGGCCCGATAGTCAGATACAGCCACATTCATATTGTCGGACTGCTTCATGTACTTGAGAGCAGCCACAGCGGCATCATCAGCAGATTTCTGCATATTGGACATGGACCACAGGGCAAAAACTCCTAAAAATACAATCATCAAAACCATTGACAAGTAGCTTAAACCAAGCTTCATGCGAACTCCCATACTAGCACTCTCCTTAAAAATGAATATGAAAATGATTTGATAATATTTGGGTATGAGACATGTCCTTGCTTTTTCTCCCAATTATGCATACAGTATGCACTATTAGACTATGGCTATGACAAGGATTCATTCATCCTAAACCCATTTGTCTTTTTAATGCGTACAAATAGCGAATGTGTCCCCCCTTTTGTGGACTGTATTATATTATAAGATTATGAGAAAATCAACCCATAAATTTAAGAATTTTGTATTTTTCCCATAAATTTTTTAGAGGCTATTTTGAGGAAAGCTTGTTTGTAGGAAAAACAGGAAATGCTATGTAAGAAAAAATAAGAGGTGTTTCAGCACAAAAAAAGGACATAATTCCTTCCTATATAATATACGAATGGAATATGTCCTTTTTTATTAATTTTACTTATGGTTAAGTAAGTTATTTCCCAGCTTCGATGTAGGGGAGGGAATCTTGCATCAGGTACGGAATATTTGCAGCTGATCCTGCAAGCGCTTGGCCATATCTGTCAGCTTGACATTTTCGTTGGCTAGCTCCTGCATGGTGGCAGACTGTTCCTCAGAGGCAGCGGAAACCTGCTGGGTTTCCCCGGCAATCTTGTCGCTGTCCTGACTAACGCAGGTAGCAGATTCAATAACATGATCGGACTGTACGGATACATCTTCAATATGCTTGGCTACTCTGGCCATCTGGTCTACCATATTATCTACCATATGGGTTACCTGACTAAATTCAGCCATGGCATCCTTGACAACCTCAGAGCCTTGACGAACTCCCTCGTTACCATGATGCATAGCATCTACGGCCTTTTTGGTTTCGGACTGAATGGTGCCGATAAGCTCCGCAATATGCTGGGCTGCTTCCTGAGAGTCCTCAGCCAGCTTGCGGATTTCCTCAGCAACTACGGCAAAGCCACGGCCGTGCTCACCAGCTCTAGCGGCCTCAATAGCGGCATTGAGAGCCAAAAGGTTGGTCTGCCCGGAAATGTTAACGATGGTTTCCACAATCTGGCCGATTTCCTCAGAGCGATGGCCCAGAGTATCTACCTGGTCTGCCGAAGTGCTAACCATGGCTTCTACACGGTCCATATGTTCACTAATAACATTGATGCCTTCAATACCTTGATTTACGGTGGTACCTACCTCGTTAGCGTGACTGGCAGTCTGCTTGGCCAGCTCAGCTACATCATTAACACCGGAAATAATATTATTTAGAGCAGAAGAGGCTCTTTCTACATTTTTGTTCTGTGATACAGACAGTTCCGCAATGCCATTAATGGAATCAGCTATAGAGGTAACAACCTGAGCGGATTCATTAACACCGGTGGACATAGTCTCAGCGGAATGTGTCAGCTCGTTGGCAATATCCTGTATCTTGGCAGTGATATTTCTAATCTTGCCCAAGGTATCGTTGTAGGAATGGGCAATTTTGCCGAATTCATCTGGAGTATCATAGTCTAGATTGATGGTCATATCGCCATGGTATACTCTCTGAGATACATCTAGGAATTCAGACAGGAAGCCACCAATAAGGCGATAGAAGTAGTAGCCGATACCTATGGTTATCAAGGCAATGATTGCCAAAACAACAAAGGTAGCGGTTCTAGCGGTACTATAAATCTCGCCAGAGGTGGTTACTTTGTTCTGAGCCTCATCCAGTTCTAGTTGAGCTAATTCATCAGTATTGTTGTTCAGAGCGATATAATCCTTGCCCATTTCATCACGCATATAGATGGAGGCGGCAGGGGTATCTCCTGCTTCTACTAGAGCAATGGCCTTTTCACCATGCTTCTTGGTTTTGGCCCAATTATTCTTGGCTTCGTTGAGCTTATCTACAAAGATGATGCCATCGGACATTTCGGCGAAGATATCGTCGATGGTTTTGGCGGTTTTGCGGATTTCAGCGTAGGAGGCTGTTTTCTGCGCCGGAGTCTCTGCGGACAGCAGCTTGTACATGGCGGCCCGATAGTCAGATACAGCCACATTCATATTGTCGGACTGCTTCATATACTTTAGCGCAGCCACGGCAGCCTCATCAGCAGATTCCTGCATGTTGGACATGGACCAAAGGGCGAAGATACCCAAGAATACAATCATCAAAACCATTGCCAGGTAGCTTAAACCCAGCTTCATACGAACTCCCATATTAGCACTCTCCTTAAAAATGAATATGAAAAATGATTCGATAATATTTAGCATTTAGATATGTCCGCCCCATACGTACAGAAAAAATGTATATATGCCCTTCCCTCCCAAATTTAACACATTACGTAAACATTGAGGTATATAGTATTTAAGGCAAACTATATAACAAGAAAATTCTCCATAAAGCAGGGCAAACATATCCATACTACGTGAGCATATTATAAAATATCCCTAAAAATTTTACAAGATGTATTATACTAAAATAGGAAATTGCTACTATATCATTAATGACGGTTATGGATGGTGCGATGGATATTTATTAGTGCTGTATTATGTAAGAAAAAATGCAACAATATTTTTTCTTACATAATATAGGCAGATGGAAGGTTAATTAGGAAAAGCAGGGATATGCCTTGCGGCAGCTACCGCCTTTTGATATACTAGGGAAAGGTTTAGAAGATTCGTTTGTGATTGTGTGGAAAAGAGGAGTTTGAGGAGATGCGAGTTAGACGCAGACGCCGTCGTAATTTGACCAGAGTTTATATTTTGGTTTTAGTATTGGTTGTGATAATTGCAGGCACTGTGGCTGCCAATTGGTTTGGCAGTCAGGAGACTGTTGAGAATATAGAGGTAGAATCTGGTATTCAGAAGCCAGAGGAGATTATTCATATTATGGTTATGGGGGTGGATCGCCGCAATGATGATGTAGGCCGCAGTGATACCCTGATGGCAGTTACTGTAAATAAGGATGCAGGAACAGCCCAGATTTTGTCCCTGCCTAGAGATACCAGAGTACAGATTGAGGGAAATGGTTACGACAAGATTAATCATGCTTATGCCTATGGCGGTCACAAGCTGACAGGTCAAACCGTGGAGAAGCTGCTGGGGGTGCCTATGGATTATTATGTGCTGATAGATATTCAGGCCTTTGAGCGGATTATAGATGCCCTTGATGGGGTGGATATTAATGTAGAAAAGCGGATGTATTATGAGGATCCTTGGGATGATGACGGAGGCTTGGTTATTGATTTGTACCCTGGTATGCAGCATATGGATGGCAAAAAGGCAATTCAATACGTGCGTTTTCGGGATGGTGAGGGAGATATAGGACGTATTGCCCGTCAACAACATTTTATGCAGGCGGTTATGGATAAGATGCTATCTCCTGGGGTATTGCCCAAGCTGCCTAAGCTGATGGAGGAGATTCGCTCAGCGGTGGAAACTGATATGCCTTTGACAGAAATGGTTTCCTTGGCCCAGCTGCTGCCTGCGGTGCAGGAGCATGGCATGACCTCGGAGATGGTACCGGGAAGTCCTGCTTATTTGGAAGATATAAGCTATTGGCTGCCAGATATAATGAAGCTAAGGCAGTTGGTAGCTAGTCAGATGAATACCCAGCTGGCGGATAGCGCCTTGGAGTCTGCCCAGGTGCTGGTAAAGGAATATGAGGCATCTCTGCCTAAGGGCATAACGGTCATGTCTGACAAGACAGAAGCCAAGGGCAAAGGTACTGAAGCAAAGAAGGAAGCTAGCGGCGATAAGTCCGAAAGAGATGAACAGGCAGAAAAGCCAAGTAAGCCAGCTAAAGCTTCTGGCCCTGAGGGCATTTCAGTATTGATTATCAATGACAGCGGTATCAATGGCGCAGCGGCCAGAATGGCAGATAAGCTGCGGAGTAAGGGCTTTAATGTAACTGGTGTTGATACAGGACGAAAAAGCGATAGAGCTCATACCATTATTGTTACTGATAGCAGTAATACGGATTGGTTTTATGGTATGCCCTTTGCCTGCACTATTATGGATGGCGGGGAACCTAATGAAGCAGTGATTTATATAGGACAGGATTATGAATAAATAGGAGATACAATGGGTAGTATAAAGGTAGCAGGTCTGTGCAAGGCCTTTGGTATAGATGAATTATTTAATGATGTAAGCTTTGAAATCAAAAGAGGCCAGCGGGTAGGCTTTGTGGGAGCCAATGGAGCAGGTAAGTCTACCCTGATGAAGTGCCTGCTGGGCAAGGTAGAGTTCGATAAGGGCACAGTGTCCATGGAACCGGTAGATACTATTGGCTATGTGGAGCAGCAGGCCAGTATGAGCAGTGACCATACCCTTTATGATGAACTGAAAACAGCCTTTGAGGATGTGTTGGCCTTGGCGGCGGCCAAGGAGGCTATGGAAGCGGAAATCAAGGAGAATCATAGCCAGGAAAAGCTGGAGGCTTATGGCCGGCTGGTGGAGCGATTTGAAAATGCGGGAGGCTATGATTTTGAAAGTCGGATTCGCCGCACCGCTTTTGGCTTGGGCTTTAGTCAGGAGGATTTGGACAAGCAGGTGGCTAATTTTTCTGGTGGTCAAAAAACTAGAGTCTGTTTGGCCAAGGCCCTGCTAAGACAGCCGGATTTTCTGTTTTTGGACGAGCCTACCAACCATCTGGATGTAGGTATGATTGAGTGGTTGGAAGGATTTTTGCAGAATTATGCCGGAGGCGTGCTGATTATTTCCCATGACCGCTTTTTTCTTGATAGGGTGGCTAATAGGATTTTGGAGATTGAGAACAAGACTGTTACGGCCTATGAGGGAAACTATACCTATTATATGAAAGTACGGGAGCAGAGACGGGCAGCCCAGCTTTCCGCCTATGAAAAACAACAGGAGCATATCAAAAAAACTGAGGAATACATTCGCAAGTACAAGGCTGGTATCAAATCTAAACAGGCTAGAGGACGGCAGAGCCAGCTGGATAGATTGGAGCGGATTGTCAAGCCGGCAGAGACGGCAGCTTTCAATTATTTTGCCTTTCATCCACCGGGGGAGTGTGCCCAGAGGGTGGCAGAATTTGAGGATGTGGCCTATAATTTTCCTGATAGCCACAAGAATCTCTTTGACCATGTGAATGTGCTGATTCGCAAGGGAGATGGTGTGGCGGTAGTAGGGCCTAATGGTGCTGGCAAGACTACCTTCCTGCGGCTTTTGATAGGAGAGCTGGAGGCATCCCAGGGCAGAATCAAGCTGGGTTCTAGAGTGAAGGTGGGGTATTTTTCTCAGCAGCATGAGGGTTTGCATATGGAGCGGACTGTGCTGGAGGAAATGGAGTATGAATACGGTCTTTCGGAGGAGCAGAGCCGCAGGTATTTGGGGGCTTTTCTCTTTCATGGCGATGAGGTATTGCGGTTGATTGGCTCCTTGTCTGGCGGGGAGCAGTCCCGTCTGGCTTTTTTGAAGCTGATGCTGACAGGGGCCAATTTCCTGGTTCTGGATGAGCCTACCAACCATTTGGACATTCCAGCCAAAGAGGCAGTGGAGGAGGCGCTGTCTACCTTCCCAGGTACCTATATTACTGTGTCCCATGACCGTTATTTCTTGGATAAGGTGGCCAACTGTGTGTTGGAAATAGCTGACGGCCATCTTCGGGAATACAATGGCAATTACAGCTATTATCGGGAGAAGAAGGCAGAGGAAGCTCAGGAGCTGGCGGAATTGGAGGCGGAAGCCAAAGCGGCAGCAGAGGCGCAGAAGGCCAAGGAAAAGGCAGAGGCGGTTAAACTGTCTGGGACTGCCAAGGCTGTTGATGGCGTTGCGGAGAAAAAAGTTGAGAAAAACAATCCCTTCAAGGGCATGAGTGAAGCCAAAAGGCAGGAAACTCTCCAGCGGACTGAAGCAGAGATTGCCATGGCAGAGGCAGAGCTGAAGATGCTGGAAATGGAAATGAATGATCCAGCAGTGCAGGCAGATCCAGAGAAAAGCATGGAAATTGCTCAGGCCTATAGTGATAAGGAAGCTGAGATTCAATCCAAATACGAAAAATGGGAGCAGCTGTCAGATTTGTAGAAGAAGGCTTGAAGATGGCAGGATATTTGAGAAAATTTTGAGATGAGAGGCTGAGAAAGGAGGAGAGTCATGGAGGATCTGGAAGTTCTGACAGGTATTGTGGATAGTATTATCTATAGCAGTCCTGATGGAGCCTTTAGCGTATTTCGCTTTAAGCCGGAGGGACAGTACAGCTCTGTTACCGTAACGGTGCAGACTACGGCACCCTTGCAGGGGCAGCAGCTGGAGCTAAAGGGCCAGTGGGTGGAGCATCCCAGATTTGGCAATCAGTTCAAGGCTCTTCATATGCTGATAAGTGCACCTACCAGCCCTCAGGGCATTGAGCGATTTTTGGCTTCTGGGGTGATTGCCGGCGTGGGCAAGGCTATGGCGGCTAGAATTGTGGCAGCCTTTGGCGGACAGACCTTGGAGATTATCGAAAAACAGCCCCACCGCCTGCGGTCGGTGCGGGGAATTGGTGCCAAAACAGCGGAAAAAATTCATGCTTCTTATCAGGAAAAGGCTGAGTTGCGGCAGGTGATGCTGTGGCTGGAGGAACATGAGGTATCTGGTATTTATGCAGGCCGTATTTATGAAAAATATGGCTCCTTTGCTGTAGAGGTTATGGAGCAGAATCCTTATCGGCTGGTACGAGAGGTGGATGGCATTGGCTTCTTGGTGGCGGATAATATTGCCAAGGGACTGGGCATGGATCCCTGTGGCAGATTTAGAGTATCAGCGGCCTTGGACTTTCAACTGCAAAAAATTGCCCTTTATGGTCATTGCTGTATTCCTGATAGGCAGCTGGTCAGTGATGTGGAGAAGGGCATTGGTGTCCCTAGGGATATTGTCTGGGAAGTTATGAAGCGGGATTTGGCAGATGGACTCCTGGCTCAGGAAGCTGTTGGGGATGATGTGCTGATTTATCCGGATTATCTTTATCGGGCGGAACAGGAAACAGCGCAAAGATTGCTGCATATTCAGAGTCAGGCCATGCCGGTTTCCACCAAGGGCAAGGACAAGCTGGTAAAGTGGGAAGGTTCTACGGGAATTACCTTGGCTCAGCAGCAGCGGCAGGCGGTGGAGTCTGTGTTAGAGCATGGGCTTTTTGTGCTGACTGGTGGACCAGGTACGGGCAAAACTACGGTGATTCGGGCTATGCTGGATATTTTGGAGCAACAGGGGCTGGAGATTCTTTTGGGGGCGCCAACTGGACGAGCTGCCAAAAGGCTAAGTGAGGCTACCCGCCGTGGAGCTTCTACAGTTCATCGCATGTTGGAAGCAGGGGGGAATCCTGAGGAGGGCGGTTCTGGCTTTGGCCGTACGCAGGATGAGCCTCTAGAGGCAGATGTAATTATTCTGGATGAGGTTTCCATGATGGATATTGTGCTGATGAGGCATTTCCTAGAAGCAGTGCCAGAGGGAGCTCATTTGATTCTGGTGGGAGATGTGGATCAGCTGCCAGCTGTGGGGCCAGGCTCGGTGCTGCAGGATATTATTCGCAGCGGCGTGGTGCCCAAGGTGTGTTTGACGGAGGTTTTTCGTCAAAGTGATGATAGCACTATCGTGTTGAATGCTCATGCTATTAACGCAGGACGTCTGCCCCAATGTTCTAGGGGAAAGGGCAGTGATTTTATTTTTATCGAGCAGAATAATGCTGACTGGGCGGAGCAGCAGATTGTGGCTTTGTGCAATAAATATCTGCCTAAGATGGGCTATGAGCCTATGTATGATGTGCAGGTGCTTTCTCCCATGCATAGAAATGCCTGTGGCGTAGAAAGGCTGAATCAGCTGCTGCAAAATGCTATGAATCCTCAGCAGTCAGATATGCCGGAGGTGGTCAACGGCAGCCGTGTTTTCCGTTTGGGAGATAAGGTGATGCAGAACAAGAATAATTATGACAAGGGTGTATTTAACGGGGATATTGGCTATATTGTGGATTTGGAACCTGGCCGCATGTTGGTGCATTTTGGGGATGAGCTGGAAGCAGAATATGAAAGCTCGGAATTTAACCAGCTGCAATTGGCCTATTGTATGACCGTGCACAAAAGTCAGGGCAGTGAATATCCAGTGGTGATACTGCCCTTGGTATCGGCTCATTATATTATGCTGCAGAGGAATCTTTTGTATACAGCTGTTACCAGAGCCAAGAAGCTGGTGATTTTAATAGGTTCCAAGGCTGCTCTTAATACTGCCGTGGAGAATGATAGAACTAGAAAGCGTTATACCCTGCTGGCGGAAAGATTGGGGCAAAGACTATAGAAATGAGGGGTTAGGGTGGTTGAATGGCTTTGGAATTTGATTTTTCCCCCGAAATGTCCCGGCTGTAATCGCTATGTGGAGCACCGGGGCCAGTGGTGTCCATCCTGTTTAGATAGAATATGCCGTCCTCATTTGCTGCCTTTGGATGGGGAAATGGCAGCTATTTTTGCAGGAGGGATTTGGGCTTTAGGCATCTATGAGGGAGAATTGCGCAATATGCTGCGTCAGTTGAAATACCAACGGAAGCGGGCCGTGGTTCCTGGGCTGCATCATTTGGTGGCAGAGGGCCTAAAAGCTATACAACTGCGGCGAGATAATTCATTCCTATCTGATTTTATGGTCGTTCCCGTGCCCTTGCACAGAAAGAAACTGGCTCAGCGAGGCTTTAATCAAAGCAAGGTGATTTTTCAGCAGCCCTTGGAGTCCATGGGAGCAATGGTGCAGGATTGTTTGCTGCGCACTAGAGATACCAAGCCTCAATATGGTCTTAGCGGCATACAGCGACGAGAAAATCTGCAACAGGCCTTTGTTTTGGCAGAGCCACACTTGGTACGGGGACAAAAAGTTTTGCTGGTGGATGATATTATGACTACTGGAGCAACTATGCTGGAATGTGCCAAAATACTGCAAAAGGCTGGGGCCGCAAATATGATGGGACTGGTTGTTGCATCTGGCAGGAAGTAACGACCAGTCCCATTGAAAGAAAATGCAAGGGCATTTTCTTTCAATAATGTAGGGGTTATAACAATAGAAGTTGAAGGAATTTTTAAAATCCAGTATAATATGGTCAAGGGTAAATAAAAATAGGAGTTGGGATTTATGAATAAGCTGAAAAATTGCAATGAATGCGGCAGATTGTATATGGAAATCGGCCAGGGTATGTGCCCAGACTGCTTTCGCAAGGAGCAGGAAATGGAGCAGGTGGTATACTCATTTGTAAGGGACCATGATAAATGCAGCATCAAGGAAATTGTTGATGGTACCGGCGTAAAGGAAAGAGTAGTATTGCGTATGCTGAAGGCTGGGCGGTTTATTGCCAGCGGCTTGGAAATTACCTATCCTTGTCAGGGCTGCGGAGCTCCTATTACCACCGGCAAGCTGTGTCCAAAATGCAGTAAGGATATTCTCAATCAGGCTGAGCGTTTGAAGGCTGAGAAAAACATAAAAAAGGTGGATCGCAGTCACACTATGTACAATACCACCCGGGATAAAGGCAATAGATAATTGCAAAAAGCCAATGACAACACTTTGGGAGGACTCTCTCAGAGGGCGTTTTTGCAGTTGACAATTTTTTTGATATAGGCTGGCAGGATTTAAGAATCCTGCTATTTTTTTCGATATTTTTCCTAGAATTAATGATTTGCGTCAGCGTATTATCATGGTGATGATAGCTGGTTTACCTGTGATAGATTTTTAGGATGGTGAGCAATGTGATTATCAATGGCAATTTGCAGGGCGTTGCAGGTGTATATGCCAATGCAGGCAGCAACAACAAGATTAGCAAGGCCTATCAGAAAACTGAGTCTGCTGGGGATAATATTCAGATTTCCTCTCAAGGTCAGCAGTTTAATGAGATTTTGCGCAAGCTAAAGTCTGGTTCAGATGTGCGCATGGACAAGGTGGCTATGTACGAAAATATGTTGGCTGCTGGTACCTATCAAGTAGATAATGGTGCTTTGGCAGACAAGCTGCTGCAGTATCGTTATTAGGATGAGGTAGGCATATGTGGCAGGAATTGGCCAGGGTACTGGCACTTTTAATAAATTGTTATCAAAAGCTGCAGGAGCTAAATAAGGAAAAGCATGGTGTTTTGGTATTGGTAAAGCTGCGGGAGCTGGAAAAGCTGACTGCACGGGAGGAAGCCATTATCAAGGAGATTAATCAGGCGGAAAAACAGCGTCGTCAGCTTTTGCAGAAAATGTCTGAAAATGGCATTCAGGTACGACCGGATATGGAAATGAATCAGGTTTGGGAGCAGTGTCCTAATGCGCAGCAAAAGGAGCTTCTTTACAAGCTGCACAAGATGTTGGCTCAGTTGGTTAAAGATGTGCAGGAGGCCAATGCCAATAATGAGCTTATGATTACAGGGGCCTTGGAAGCTATTAACGCCCAGCTGAATCAGCTGGGAGGCTCCATGGTGGAGCCAACCTATGGCAGCCGCGGTCAGGAGCAGGTTATTCATCGCAAGAATTTTAATCTGGAGGCATAGAGTGCAGGATTTTATACAGTTTTTACGACAACAGTTGGTACTGTGTTTGAGATTGTTAGAGTTGTCCAATCAGCAGCGAGAGGCTCTGATTCATACGGCGGCTCCAGCAGTACAGAGGCTAACCAAGGAAATTGAGACGGTGATTATAGATTTGAATCTGTTGGAGAAAAAAAAGCGAGGCTTTTTGCAACAACAGGGTGCCAGGGATGATACGTCCTGGTTGGCCAGTCAAATAGACGGTCTGGAGAAAAATATGGCGGCAAAGCTTTTGTCCAAGGTGCAAAAGGCTTTGAGCCAGCTAAAAACTCTTTCTGAGGACAATAAACAATATTTAGAAAAAAATATGAGCTATATAAATTACAATATCAATGTTCTTACCGGTACGGCAGCTGGGGTAACCTATAGTGCTGCTGAGGCTGGCGGTACAGGCACAGTGACTGGTACCAAGATGTTTGAAGCAAATATATGATTAGGCAGGTGTAAAAAATGCAGAGTACCTTTTCAGGTCTTAATACCATGGTAAATGGTATCTATACACAGCGACTGGGGTTAAATACCGTTGGTCATAATATTAGTAATTCCAATACAGAGGGATATTCTCGCCAGACTGCCCATGCAGCGGCTACGCCTTCTTCTGAGGTTTATACCTTGGCAGGGGCCAGTCAGGTAGGTAATGGTTCCACCGTTACTTCTGTTATTAGAGCTAGAGATATATATGCAGATCGCCAATACTGGAAAGAAAATAGTACCGATGGCTATTATAATGGCAAGGCCAATAATTATGCCAAGATAGAATCTATATTTAACGATTCTGACAATAGTGGTATTCAGGATGCTATGGAGAAATTCTATCAGGCTTGGCAGGATTGTTCCACCACCGCCAGCAGTGCTACCAGCCGTCAGAATGTTATTAATGCTGGTCAGAATTTTGCTTTGAGCTTGCAGATTGCAGCTAAACAGACCAAGGAGCAGATTGATTCTCTCTACGATGATATCAGCCTTAGCGTGGTAAAGATGAACCGCCTCATGGGTCAGGTTGTAGAGCTGAACAAGAACATTTCTGGTATTGAGGCCAATGGCGCCCATGCCAATGACCTGCGGGATCAGAGAGATTTGATTGTAGATCAGCTCACTTCTATGACAGATATTACTGTTTATGAGTCTACCAATGGTATGTATACCCTGGTCAGCAATGGCACTACCTTGGTTAATGGCATTAGCAAAATAGATTTGGAAATGTCCGCCCCCAAGAATAATACTACCTATAGCCTAAGTGATTTTGATATTATTATCAAACAGACTGGTACTGTATATACCCCAGGTAATGGTGAGCTGAAGGCTCAGTTTGAGGCTGTGGCGGAGGATAAGGGATATATTGACCAGGTAGCCAATATGGCCGCCTTCCTCTTTACAACTCTGAATGACCAGCACAAGGCTGGTTACGGTATTGATGGCTCCAAGGATACGCCTTTTGGCAATGCTAATGCAGCGGATAATGCCACCACTGGCTTGAATTTCTACGGTGAAAGTGACAAAATTTTTGAATGGGATGCCAAAAACGGCAAACTGGATGTTTACAATAAAAAGGCAGATGGGACTAAGGACAATGCATCTAAAGAATCCCTTTCCGGCATGCAGATTTTGGAAGTTCTTACAGTGAATAGTGAATTGACGGAAACTGATGGTCACAAGAAACTGGCTACCAGAAGTGGTGAGCGTGATACTGATGGCAAGCTGCTTTATCAGGCAGCGGCAGGTGGTACTACCACGGATGTAACTCAGGCCAAAAAGGATGCTAAGGGCAATCCTTTGCCTGTAGATGTTAATGGTACAGGCGATGGCAGCAATGCTGTATGGATGTCAGCTTTGCTGAACTGCGAGCGAGATAAAACCAGTCCAGAGGTCAATGGTACTGACCGCAATATTGGCAATGGCTCTCTTTATAGCTTCTACAATACCAATATGACCACCATGGGCTCTGATGCTTCCAATATGAATGGCAGGGTAAAATTCCAGTCTGGTGTTATGGATCAGGTGGAAAATCTCAGAAGCTCCACTAATGGCGTAAATTGGGATGAGGAACTTAGTAATATGATAACATTCCAGCAGGGCTATTCTGCCTGTTCCCGTTGCTTGTCTGCAATGGATGAATGTCTGGATAAATTGATTAACGGTACAGGTACTGTGGGAAGATAAGGTGATATAGATGCGAATTGCAAGTACAATGATGTCTCATAATTATTTGAAACAGCTGAATGGCACCTATGAGCAATATAGCAAGCTGATGGAACAGGCTGATGGCAGCAAGCTCCATCGTGCTTCAGATAATGCAGTAGGCTATTCCAAGTATCTGCGTTATCAAAATAACAAGATTGGTAATGAACAGTATCAGAGCAATGTTAGCACTGCTTCCAGCTGGATGAAAAATGCGGATGCAGCCCTGGTAAATGTAACTGATTTGTTGCAGACCTTTAAGGCCAAGGTGGAGCAGGGGGGAAATTCCACCAACAATGAGAGCGATATGAAGGATATTGCCAAGGAGCTTTTGGCCAATGTGCAGGAGCAGGTGGCAGATTTGAATACTCAGATTGGTGACCGTTTTCTCTTTGCGGGGCAGAAAGATACTACCATGCCTTTTGAAATCAGCTCTGATAAAATGAATAGAGGCGATACTTTTACCTTGGATGAAAAGCAGTCAGCCTTTTTCTCCGGAGCTACTGGCTGGGGTGAGGAGAATACCACGATAAAGCAGATGCTGAAGCTAAAGGGCGATGATGGCAATAGCTATTATATGAACGTCAATACCGGTGATGTGTACACTGAGGATTTCGTTAAGAATGGCTATAAAAATGAGGATAAATTTGATCCTAAAACCCAGGCTGTAGGCAATGTTACCAGTGGTGCAGCAGGTACAGCCCAACCCTATAAGGTATCTGATAATTTTGACCAATATGGTGTGATTATAGAGAATAAGACTGGTGTAGGTACAGATTATTCAAAGAAAATAACTGTAGATGGCAAGGCTGTAAATTTGACCTTGTCCACTACCAAGCAGTATATTGTTAAATATGCTGGTGACGATAAATATATCTCCATGGTTAAGAAAAATGGCGGTGTAGACAAGGCAACTGATACTGTCAATGTTACTGGTCAGGATATTAATGGCTGTGATCTTTTCGATGTAGGCAATGCCCCGGATCCGGTTAGCGGTACTGCTAGATTGAATCAGTTGCTTTATACCGTTGCTAAGATTGATGGCGGGGATTTCCATTGGGCCAGTGAGCAGGGCATGACTATTGCAGATAGTGCCCATGCCACAGTGCTGGGTTCTCAGACCAAGATGGCTGCCAGACAGCAGGCGTATACCTCTGCTTCCGGTATGCTGGTAACTCAGAATGAGTCTATTGCCAGCGATATAACAGATGTGTCCAGCACTGATGTGGCTCAGCTGGCTACCAAGCTCATGGAGTATCAGACTATCTACAGCTTGTCTCTGTCTGTAGGTTCCAAGATTTTGCCAGGTACCTTGGCTGATTATCTGTAATTTGCTGGTCTAAATTGCCTAAGTGATGTATACTTAAAGTAGAAAGGATGTGAGGCAGATGGGCATGTTAGATGGAATTGGTGGCACGGGAGTTTTGTCCACTATGAAATATGTGAATATTGATCAGCAACTGCCTCGTATCGGTATTCGTCAGCAGCAGGCCAAATGCTTGGAGGCCGGCTATGAGCCTGCTGAAATGCATCGTGATTATGAACCGCCTTTGGCGGATATGTGTGCCACTCAGGTGAAGGTGGACATTAATTGCTATCCCTGCCGTAAGGCTTATGGCTATTTGAATAATACGGATTTTGCCCAAATCTATGGACAGCAGGGCCTTCAGGATGTGGCAGCAGCTACCTCCCGGCACACTCAGGAAGGCTGGGATATGGCCAAGAACGGGGCAAGACCAGGAGAAAGTATTATTGGCCGTCAGAATCGCTCCCATTTTTGGAACCAGGTGGTAAAATGGCCTAAATGGGTTGCTAAGGATATACCGGATCCAGAATTTACGGTAACCCCTGCTGAGATTAAGGGGCAGATGAATGTAGGACATGATAGATATAGTATCAAGCCTCAAGCCAAGGCCAATATAGATATGCGGGTTGGCGAGGCTGAGACATATATTGCTAAGGAAGGCTCCATTCGCATGTGGACCACGGAGGGTCACTACGATATACGGGCATAGGTTGTGAAATTTATTTGATGTTATTCCTCCCAAATGGAAAATACCGGTGAAATTTACTGGGGCAGCAGCTGCCCTGCTTATGATTTGTATATAGATTTAGTGCGAAAATAATTTTTGGAGGCTTTTGTATGAGAAAAGTAGATACCCGCCGTTTTGGCGAGCTGGAGATTGAGGATCAGGATATTATCAGATTTGCTGATGGTCTGCCAGCCTTTGAGGAGGAGCATGAATTTGTGGTACTGCCCTATGAGGAGGGTACGCCATATATGTTTTTGCAGTCTTTGACTACTCCGGAGCTGGCTTTCCTGATGACGGATCCTTTTGTTTTCTTCCCGGATTATAGCTTTGAATTGGATGATACCAATATGGAAAAGCTGGGGGTGGAGGCTATGGATGATATTCTGGTATGTACCCTCATATCTATTCCAGCTACGGGTATTGCCAATATGACCACCAATCTGCTGGCGCCAGTGGTGATTAATAGACACAGCCGGGAGGCTAGACAGGTGGTGCTGGAAAAAACGCAGTACACTACCAAGCATAGATTGTTTCCAGAGAAGAAGGAGGCAAAATAATGCTTGTACTAACCAGACGTCCTCACCAGCAGATTATGGTAGGGGATGATATTACCATTAATATTGTGGATGTAAATGGTGAAAATGTTCGAGTGGCAATTGATGCCCCCAGACATGTAAAAATATATCGGGGAGAAATCTACAGGGCCATTAAGGATGAAAACCGCAATGCAGCGGCAGCCCCTGCAGATTTTGATCTGTCACAGGCATTGCCTGTAAAATAAAGGACTAAATCATTTTTCTATGGAGGGATAACAATGATTGGAAAGATGCAGGACATGGTAACGGCAGCAGTTGTTGTATCTGCTGCTGATAACAAGGGATCAAGGTATACCACTGAGACTAAGGCAAGCAGTCAGAATACTCAGTCAGATGGCAATGGTGCAGTTAAGTCAGCGGTTCAGACCGATGGCGTGGATGCCATCAATGCTGCAGGCAATCCGCAGCAGGCAGGAGATGAACAGCAGGAAAATCAGGATAGTAAAAATCCTTTGTCCCATGAGTTTGTCAGTGAAATGACCAAAGAGCTGAATGAGCTTATGAGCAAGCTGAACTGTGACCTGGAGTTCCAATATCACAAGGAAGTAGGAGTTATGTCCGTAAAGATGGTGGACAAGAACACCAAAGAGGTTATTAAGGAATATCCACCGGAGGAAATGGTGGAAGGTATGATTAAGGCTCAGGAATGGCTAGGCGCCTTCCTGGATAAGAAAGCGTAATAAAGGAGGGACCGGCAATGGGTGCAAACGGAATTTACGGCTTGTCCGGCTCAGGTCTTGACATTGAATCCCTGGTAAAAATGGGGATGATGAACAAGCAGAATCAGTATGACAAGATGTATCAGACCCAGCTAAAGCAGACCTGGGTAAAGGAAGCTTACAATACAGTATATACCGATGTCAAAGCATTTAAGGAAAGTATGTCTACCTTCAAAATGCAGTCCAATATGAGTGCCATGCAGGCTACCAGCAGCAATAATGATGTGGTTAGCGTTACGGCCAATGGTGCTGCTGCGGGCATGAATCATAAGATAACTGTGGAGCAGGTGGCCAGCAATGCCTACTTGATGACGGCCAATGGCCAAAAGATTGACAGAGCGGCAGGAGCTTCTACTGCTACCAGTACCAATCTATCTGATGTGCTTTATGGCTCCAACTTTACTGGAGGCAGTACGGATGCCGATGGTAACAATACCTATGATATTAAGGATGCTTCTGGTCAGAAAACAACCTACAAGGGATCTGACGTAGCTATCTCCATTGAGGTGCAGGATGGCAATGATGTGGATAGCGACGGCAAGCCTATTACTCATAAGGTAGAATTTACCTATGATCAGATTTTCAAGGATAAAAAGACTCTTAGTGATTTGGCCTCGGCTTTCTCCAATAGCGGTGCTAATATTCAGGGCGGTTATGATACTGTTAATGACAGCTTCAGTCTGTATAACAAAACCAGCGGATCCGCTAACAAAATCGGTTTAAAGGCTAATAATGAGGCATCGGCAGACCTTCTGAACAAGCTTCATCTGGCTAGCTACGATGGACAGAATAACACTCTGGGCAATGCAATTAGCTTTACCAAGGATACTTTGACAGAGGCTGCAGTTGGTACTAATGCCAAGGCTACCATTGATGGCAAGACCTATGAATCTGACACTAACAAGCTGAATGTAGCCAATGTTATCTACAATTTTAATGGTGTATCTGCCAAGAATGCAGATGGTACTTATCAGGCTTCCACTATCAGCGTTTCTCAGGACACTGACAAGATCGTTGATAATGTGAAGAAATTTGTAGAAACCTACAATACCTTGATTGACAGTCTTAACACAAAGTACAGAGAGGAAAAGAATACTGACTACAAGCCACTGACCAAGAAGCAGGAAGGGGAAATGACCGAGTCCCAGATTGATAAGTGGAATGAAAAGGCTAAGTCCGGCCTCCTGTACCATGATTCCAATATCTATTCCATTATCAGCGATATGCGGGAATCTCTCTATACCAAGGTAGATGCAGTAGATACAGTTCTTACCGATGCAAACGGCAATAAGTATTCCTACAATTCCATGTCCTCTATTGGTATTACCTCCTCCACTAATCAGGGGCATATTACTCTGGATGAGGAAAAGCTGAAGAAGGCTTTGACTGAGGATCCGGATTGCGTATACCAGCTCTTTGCATCTGATCAGGACAGCACTTATGTTGCTGGTTCCACCAACAAGAATCAGGCTGATACTTATACCAGCAAGAGTGACTATCTAAACACTGGTATTGCCAACAGATTGTACAATGCCATGACAACTAATATTTCCAAGCTGGAAAGCTATGCCGGTACCAGCAAGGAAACTGATGATGAAAGCTACCTGGGCAAGCTGATTACCAATATGAATACCAAGATGACCAGCTTCCAGACTTTGATGAAGTCCTATGAAAGCAAGCTCTATGAAAAGTATGATGCTATGGAGGTAGCACTCTCCAAGCTGGGGACTCAGCTGAGCTATATTACTGGCTAATAGACTGAAAAAGAGGGAAATATATGATTAATAATGCAGCAGAAGCCTACAAGAGACAGCAGGTTATGACCGCTACTCCAGAGGCTTTAACCCTGATGTTGTATAATGGTGCGCTTCGTTTTATGAAGGAAGGGCTGGAGGCTATGGAGGCCAAGGAATGGGAGCATTGCAATAACTCTCTGCAGAAGGCCCAGAAGATTATTCTAGAGTTTCAGGCAACTCTCAAGATGGAATACGATATTTCCAAGCAGCTGATGCCTCTCTATGATTATGTTTATAATGGTTTGGTTGAGGCCAATATGAAAAGCAAGCCTGAAAAGGTAACTGAGTGCATGGATATTATTCGTGAATTGCGGGATGCCTGGGCTCAGGCCATGAAAACTGCCCGTCAGGAAAGAGGTGCTTCCTAATGAAGCCTCCTGTTGTACCTAGGCAGCAATTGGAGCTTACAGATCGTCAGCTATGGGAAAAATACTGGATTGTAACCCAGGAACTGTTGAAGTTCATCAAGGTAGAAGATATTGATACCTTTTTGGATTTGGTGGACCAGCGGCAGCAGCTGATGGAAATGATGAAGGCTCTGCCAGAGGACAGGCAGGATTTTCGCCATACAGAGGAATGTGCTCAGCTCAAGGAACAGATTAAGCCTCTGGATATGCAGATTATGTACAAGGCTAGAACCTGGCTGAACAAATCCCGCCGGAACAATAATCAGGTTAGGGCTTATGACGGGATTCGGGGAGTTACCAACGGCGGCTATAGCTTCAATCGCCAGCTCTAAATTTAAAATGTGGAAAAGTCACGACAATATCTGTTGTGGCTTTTTCTTTGCCATTAGCACAGTTTTCGCCATCTATAGAGGTTGGGACATTGAGCACCTCGTTATAATTAATAGTTATTTACATATAAAGAATGTTTATAAATATGAAAAAAATAAATAAATAAATTTAATTATTTTCCACAATAGCGGTGTATTCTCTGAAAAGATATGTTATAATGAAACGGTTAGGAGGCAGATGATATTTCTGCCAATTTATTAATATTCAATCGAAGATGCTTTGCGTCGGAGGAGGAATATGAGAGAAATTTTTTTGACAAAGGCCAAGCCACTGGCAAAGTATCTCATTGCTGGTACGGTGCTGATTGTGGTAAATTTATGGGCTGCTGGCAAGCTGGAGCTGTTAGCAGGCTTATTAGCTGGCTATGGTCTTGGCATGGTTTGGTATGGCGTAATGTTCGGCAGATTGTGGCGCAGCGGTGATATGACTATCGCTCAAGCCAAACAGCATGTGGTTATAGGAGCTATTCTGAGACTGATGCTGATGGCGGTTGTATTCTGGGCTGCTATACAGGTGTCCTTTGGACAATTTTTGGCCACGGTCACAGGCTTTGGCATAGTTTATGTGCTGGGCATGGTAATGCTGATTCTATCAGCCAGACAAATGTAAGGGCTTCCCCAATATTTTGTCAAAGGAATTTTCAAGTGGTGTGACAGACTTGGAGTCTGCACAACAAAAGGAGGTAGAGGTTCTATGCACGAAATCGGTGTTCGCGAAACAGTGCAGTTTGCCGGACTGACCTTCAATTGGGAAACACTGGTAATGACCTGGATAACCATGGCCATTGTTATAGCAATTGGTTTTTTGGCTTCCAGAAGTCTTAAGCTGGTGCCTACCGGAGCTCAGAATGTAGTAGAAATTCTCATTGTTTGGCTCCGTGAACAGGTTCACAACAATTTGGGAACCAGAGGTGATTTTTTGACACCTTTGATTGTTACCCTGTTCCTGTTCCTGGTAATTTCCAACTGGCTTGGTCTGGTGCCACAGATGGCATCCCCGACAAATGATCTGAACACCACCTTAGGTTTGGCTCTCTTGATGGTTCTCATTGTCCACGTTCTGGGTATCTACATGAAGGGAATGCATTATATTCAGCATTTCTTTAAGCCAGTAGCCCCATTTGTGGTTATCAATGCCATTGAGGAGGTAGCAAAGCCTATTACTCTGTCCTTCCGTCTATTTGGTAACATTATGGCAGGTGAAATTTTGATTATCATCCTGCTGAAGCTGGTACCAATCTGGATGCCTATTCCATCTGTTGTATGGTTGGCCTTCAGTATCTTTATTGGCGGAGTTCAGGCGTTTATCTTCACTAGTCTGTCCTTGGCATATCTTGCCAATGCAGTCAAGGAAAGTGAAGACTAGGATTTATTTATTTTTTAGAATTGGAATGTAAGAGGAGGATTTTTCTAATGGAAAACGCAATTATGGTAGCAGCAGCTCTGCTGGGTGCAGGTATTACTATGGGTTTGGCAGCAATTGGCGCAGGTCTTGGCGATAGCCTTGTTGCTAGCAAGTTCATTGAGGGTCTGACCCGTCAGCCAGAGGCAAAGAACGTGCTGTTCACCAACACCCTGATTTCTATCGGTCTGGTAGAGTCCATGGCAATTATTGCTACAGTTATTGCCCTGATTATGCTCTTTGCAAATCCGCTCATCAAATAAGAAACTATTTGAAGTGTGATTTTTAGAGGAGGCAATAGAATTGATAGATATAAATGCAACACTGGTTGCTCAGATGCTGAACTTCTTGATTCTGGTTGTCGTTCTCCGCTTGGTGGCCTATAAGCCTATCGTAAAAATGCTGAAGGAGCGCGAGGAGCGCATTGCTGGCAGCATTGAGAAGGCTGATGCAGATAAGGCAGAGGCTGAAGCTGTCCTGAATGATTACAAGGCACAGCTGGCTACTGCCCGTGTCAAGGCACAGGATATTATGGATAAGGCAGAAAAGCGTGCTCAGGATGAGCATTCTGCCAAGATTCAGGAGACTCATAGCGAAATCAAGCAGATGAAGGAAGCTGCTCAGCAGCAGATTCAGCGTGAGCGTTCCCAGGCTGTAGAACAGTTGAAAAGCCAGATGGTGGTTCTTTCAATGGCTGCAGCTCAGAAGATTGTTTCCAAGAATATGGATGCTGCTGAGAACGAGGCCCTTATTGGCGAGTTTATTGACCAGCTGGATAAGGACAAAATTGGTGATCTGCCATGCTAAATATACAGCTTGCCCGTAAATACGGGACGGCAATCTTTGAGATTGCCAATGAGGACAACAAGCTTGAGGAATATGGCCGTGAGCTTGCCGATGTAAGTCAGGCTCTATTTGCTCAGGCAGAATTGAAGGACTTCCTGACCAATCCCCAGATACAGCCAGAAGACAAGAAGCAGGTGCTTCTCAGGCTGTTAAAGGATCAGGTTTCATCTATGATGATGAATTTCCTGCTCCTGCTGGTGGACAAGCGCCGCATTGTGCTGCTGGAGGCTATTAACGACTGCTATCAGGAGCTGTCCAACAAGGCCCAGGGTATCATCGTTGCAGATGTTACTACGGCTTATGAATTGAAGGCGGAGCTTCGGAGCCGCCTGAGCAGCAAGCTGGAGTCTGTAACTGGTAAAAAAATACAGCTCCGCACCCATCAGGATCAGTCCATTATTGGCGGTGTGGTGGTAAAGATTGGTGACACCCGCATTGACGGCAGTGTTATCGGACGCTTGCAGGCTCTCAAGGCTGAATTGATGGCAAGTAATTGATAAAATTGGGGTGACAGCGAAGTATGAAGATGAATCCGGAAGAAATAACAGCCATTATCAAGGATCAGATTAAAAATTATGCTGTTGATCTGAATGTTGATGAAGTTGGCTCTGTTATCGAAATCGGTGACGGTATTGCCCATATTCATGGCTTGAACAAGGCCATGGCTGGCGAGCTGTTGGATTTCGGTAATGATATATATGGTCTGGTTCTGAACCTGGAGCAGGACAATGTTGGTGCCGTTATTCTTGGCGGTGAAACCGAGATTAAGGAAGGCGCTCAGGTAAAGAGAACCGGCACTATCATGCAGGTTCCTGTAGGTCAGGCCATGATTGGTCGTGTAGTAGATGCCTTGGGCCGTCCTATTGATGGCAAGGGCCCTATTGCTACTACTGAGACTCGTCCAGTTGAGTTTAATGCTCCTGGTATTGCAGATAGAAAGTCTGTACATGAGCCTCTCCAGACTGGTATCAAGGCATTGGATGCTTTGGTACCTATCGGCCGTGGTCAGCGTGAGTTGATTATCGGTGACCGTGGTACTGGTAAGACTGCTATTGCCGTAGATACCATTCTGAACCAGAAGGGCCAGAACTGTATCTGCGTATATGTAGCTATTGGTCAGAAGGCTTCCACCGTAGCTCGTGTGGTAAAGACCTTGGAAGATGCCGGTGCTATGGAATATAGTATCGTAGTAGCTGCTACAGCTGCTGATTCTGCTCCTTTGCAGTATTTGGCTCCTTATGCCGGTGTTGCTATGGCAGAGTATTTTATGTATAGAAAAGATGAGAATGGTCAGGGCGGCCACTGCCTCTGCGTTTATGATGATTTGACCAAGCATGCTGCGGCATACCGTGCTATGTCCCTGCTGCTCCGCAGACCACCAGGACGTGAGGCATATCCAGGCGATGTATTCTATCTACATTCCCGCTTGTTGGAGCGTGCTGCTAAATTGTCTGATGATCTGGGTGCAGGCTCTATTACTGCACTGCCAATTATCGAAACCTTGGCAGGTGACCTTTCCGCATATATTCCTACCAACGTAATTTCCATTACAGATGGTCAGATCATGCTGGAGACTGATGCCTTCTATTCTGGTATTCGTCCTGCTATCAGCGTAGGTCTGTCCGTATCCCGTGTAGGTGGTTCCGCTCAGATTAAGGCCATGAAGCAGGTTGCTGGTACTATGCGTCTGGATTTGGCTCAGTATCGTGAGCTGGCAGCATTCTCTCAGTTTGCTTCTGATTTGGATGCCGCTACCAAGGCTCAGCTGGATCGTGGTGTCCGCATGGTTGAGACTCTGAAGCAGGCCCAGTATTCTCCAATGTCCGTAGAGGATCAGGTACTGGTTATCTTTACTGCTGTTCGTGGCTATCTGGTAGATATTCCTGTAGAGAAGGTAGTAACCTTCCAGGATGAGTACCTGAAGTTCATGCACGCAGAGCATCCAGAAATCGGCGAGAAGATTGTTCAGCAGCAGAAGCTGGATGATGCACTGGAGAAGGCTATTTCCGCGTCTATTGAGGAATTCAAGGAAACTGTAACATACAAAATGGCATAAGGCGAGGTGATTTTATTTGGCTAGTTTACAGGATATACGCCGTCGTATCAAGAGCGTAAAGAGTATTCAGCAAATCACAAACGCTATGAACATGGTTGCAACCTCTCGTTTGCGCAAGGCAAAGGAGGCGGCTGTGGCCAACAAGCCTTATGCAGATAAAATGGCACAGGTAGTATCAGATATCGCTGCTAATGTAGGGGATTTTTCTCATCCTCTGCTGGAGGTGCGCCAGGAAGGCAAAAAGCTGATTCTGGTCATGGCTTCCGACAAGGGCCTGGCTGGTGCCTATGCCAGCAATGCCTTCAAGGAGGCTGTGGCTGGTATTGAGGACAAGTCCAACACTGAGATTGTGGCTGTAGGCCGCAAAACCGATGCTTTCTTTAAAAATCGGGATTATGAGGTGGCCAAGTCCTATATTGGTATCAGTGAGCGTCCTAGCTATGATGATGCCAGGGAGATTGCTGTTGACCTGATTTCCAGATTTGTTTCTGGGGAGGTCAAGGAAATCTCTATGGTTTATACCCGTTTTGTGTCAGCTATCAGCTGTGTTCCTGAGACTGTTCAGCTTTTGCCTTTTGGCAATTTGGCTGGTCAGGGTGGAACCCATGCCGAGTACATTTATGAGCCGGATGCTCAGTCTGTACTGGGCTATATGCTGCCACAGTATCTGGTAACTACAATCTATGCCGCTCTTTTGCAGGCTGCAGCCAGCGAGCTCAGCTCCCGTATGAATGCTATGAGCAATGCTACGGACAATGCACAGGAGCTTATCGCAAAACTTGATTTGCATTATAACAAAGTTCGTCAGGCCGGTATCACCCGCGAGATTACAGAAATCGTGGGCGGTGCTGAGGCACTGAAATAAGGGGGTTTACCATTGGCAAAGGGTAAAGTCGTACAGGTTATTGGACCTGTCGTAGATATTGAATTTCCTGCAGGTCAGCTGCCGGAGATCCTCAATGCAGTTACAATCCAGGGTAAAGTCGGCGATGTGAATATTGATCTGGTAGTAGAGGTTATGCAGCATCTGGGTGATTGTGTTACCCGCTGTATCGCTATGAGCTCTACTGATGGTCTCACCCGCGGGATGGAGGCTGTTGATACTGGTTCACCTATCAAGGTTCCAGTAGGCGACGCCTGCCTTGGTCGAGTATTTAATATTTTGGGACAGACAGTTGACCACAATCCTGAGCCTGTTGGCAACAAGGAATTCTGGCCAATTCATCGTCCTGCACCAAAGTTTGATGAGCAGGAGACTTCCACTCAGATTCTGGAGACTGGTATCAAGGTTGTTGACCTGATTGCTCCATATTCCCGTGGTGGTAAGATCGGCCTCTTTGGTGGTGCCGGTGTAGGCAAGACAGTTCTTATCATGGAGCTGATTCATAATATTGCTACCCAGCATGGCGGTTATTCCGTATTTGCTGGTGTAGGCGAGCGTACCCGTGAGGGTAACGACCTGTGGTCCGAGATGACTGAGTCCGGAGTTATTGATAAAACAGCTCTGGTATACGGTCAGATGAATGAGCCGCCAGGAGCACGTATGCGTGTTGCTCTGACTGGCTTGACCATGGCTGAGTATTTCCGTGATGTACAGGGCCAGGACGTGCTGCTGTTCATCGATAATATTTTCCGTTTCATTCAGGCTGGTTCCGAGGTATCTGCACTGCTGGGCCGTATGCCTTCCGCAGTAGGTTATCAGCCAACCCTCAGCACTGATATCGGTGCTTTGCAGGAGCGTATTACCTCCACCAAGAAAGGTTCCATTACCTCTGTACAGGCTGTATATGTACCTGCCGATGACTTGACTGACCCTGCTCCAGCTGGTACCTTTACCCATCTGGATGCAACCACAGTATTGTCTCGTCAGATTGCGGAGCTGGGTATCTATCCAGCCGTAGATCCATTGGATTCTACTTCCCGTATTCTGGATCCTAATGTTATTGGTACAGAGCATTATGAAGTAGCCCGTGGTGTACAGGCTGTATTGCAGAAGTACAAGGAGCTGCAGGATATTATTGCTATTCTGGGTATGGAGGAGCTGTCCGATGAGGATAAGCTGACTGTTGCTCGTGCCCGTAAGATTCAGCGTTTCTTGTCCCAGCCATTTGCTGTAGCCGAGGTATTTACCGGTACTCCTGGTAAGTATGTAGAGCTCAGGGATACCATCCGTGGCTTCAAGGAAATTCTGGAGGGTAAATATGATGACCTGCCAGAGGCTGCCTTCTACATGGTAGGCGGTATCGAAGAGGTTGTGGCAAAGGCGGAGCAGCTGAAGAAGGAGGGTTAATCAATGGCTACTATTAAGCTAGAGATTGTATCTCCTGACAAGGTTGTTTATACAGCCGATATAAATATGCTGATTGTTCGTTCCACAGCTGGCGAGCTGGGTATTCTGCCTAAGCATGCTCCTATGGTTACAGGTTTGATACCTCATGCCATGCGGGTGAAGATTGATGGCACAGAGTCCCTGATTGCTGTGGCTGGTGGCTTTATGGAGGTTCAGCCGGAGAAGATTACGGTACTGGCTTCTGCAGCAGAGCTGCCTGTGGAGATTGATGTTCTTCGTGCCCAGAAGGCATATGATAGAGCAAAGGAGCGTCTGGAGGCATTCAAGAGCGGCCGTCAGACAGAGCCACCTATCGACAATAAGCGTGCTGAGATTGCCTTGCAGCGTGCTATGGCCCGCCTCAAGGTTTGTGGAAAATCCATCGAATAAAAAAGAGTAAAAAAATACGATGTTCAGTTTTGAACATCGTATTTTTGTGGAATTATTTATTTTATAAACTGTAAATACACGCTATAACCTAGCATAACAATGGAGCCGAGTAGCAAGGTTGAGCTAAGAGCAATCAGACCTTTGCGAACATTTTCAGAGAGATTGGTAAGACGGCGATTGATATATACTATTATCATACCCACTGTCATAAAGCCGTACATAGCATGACCAATATCATCCATGGTGGACCATCCTACTGCCAAAATTACTATGGTCATAGCAATCAGTACCAAAAGAAGTGCATCTCGGCTGGCCTTTGGTTTCAGGTCAGTCTTTTTCTGCTCATCTTCCTTTGGATGTAATTTGTTCTGAATTTTCTTATATTGAGTTGCCATTTGAGAACCCCCGTCCCTTTCATAATAAAAACACTATATTATTGTATCATACACCATTGTTATTTGCAATTTTCTGTCAAGGTGCATATGTTACGCTTTTGCAAAATAAATTTGCAGTAAAAAACTGCTAATGATAGAATAAATGGTATGAAGGAGAGGATGCTGCATGGTACGAGGGCCAAGAAATAGAGAAAAGCTGCAAGGGTATTATGATTTATATATGGAGACAGGAAAAATTGATCCCAATGTAAATCCAGAAATTGCAGCCTCCTGGCAAAAGAGTCAGAAGCTGAATCCTCCGACAGATAAAATTCGTACAGATTGTCGTTTATCTCCAGAAACCTTTGCCGCTAGACAGAGATTACATCGGGATGCCATGATGTATTTGAAGCATCTGACAACCAGTTTGAGGGACTTTTTCAAAGAATATGATATCAGCCTTTTGCTTTTGGATGATGAGTGCGTGGTGCTGAAAAGCTATACCATGCCATTTTACCAAATGACACCAGGTGAAATAGAAGGTGTGCGGGTAGGCATTGAGGAAATCGGTACCAGCAGTGTCAGCATGGCTTATGATTTGCAGGCACCATTTTGGGTTTTTGGCCCAGAAATGTGGATAAGAGAATCCCATGATAGTGATGCCTGCTCGGCACCAGTTTTTGTAGATAACAAGATGTGCTATATTATTACCATGGTAGGCATGCATTATGCCAATATGCCTCAGGAAGCAGTAATGGCCTTTTTGAAAACCTTGGTTTATGGCATGGAAAAATACCTGCAGCAGCAGAAGCGTCTTAATGCGCAGGAGATGATCTTGGATGTAGTGCCCTTTGCTGTATATCATGTATTGGAGGATTCCAATGTATCGTATGCTAACAAGCTTGGCCTGCAGCGACTGCGAAAAATTGGGGTAGGCCGCAAGGAACTGCGCAATCTGGATATCAAGCTGACGGATATGGTGATAAATTATAAGCATACCCCTATCTATCAGGGTTTTCAGGGAACATCCAGCCATAATAAGGAGGTTACCTGGATTACTCAGCACAAAACCTATGAGGATATTACCACGGTGGTGCCTGTGGAGCGTGATATTCACGACAAGGTAAAAAGCGTGGTTACGGTATCTATGCCTATAGAAGACCTTCGTACCATGGTGGCTCATGCAGCAGGTTTTACAGCCAAATACAGCCTCAATTCCTTGGTTTGCGATGGCAGCACCTTTGCCTCTGTCAAGGCCAAGGCCCAGCGTGTGGCTAGAAGCAAGAAGCATATCCTGCTGTTGGGAGAGGCTGGTACAGGCAAGCAGCGTATGGCCCATGGCATTCATCAGGCCAGCCGTCAGTCCCAGGGGCCATTTATTGTTTATCAATGTGGTGACAGCACTCCGGATATTATGGAGCAGGAACTATTTGGTGTTAGTGTCAACAAGGATGTAAGTCATCCTGGCAAGCTGGAGTTGGCAGATGGCGGTACCTTGTTTATTGATGATATAGAAAAACTGCCTATGGAGCTGGCTAGAAACTTGGCTGCAACCTTGGTGACCATGGAATCACGACGGGTAGGAGAGAGTACCAGCCGTCACATTAATGTGCGGATTATTGCTGCCTGTGACGGGGAGCTAAGGCGTTATGTAGAGAGGGGAGATTTTCCACAGGAGCTTTTGGATATTGTTTCTGGCCATACCATTAGATTGCCATCTCTGCGAAATCGCAAGGAGGATATAGGTGCTCTGGCGGCTCAGATGTTGAAGGAGCTGGCAGATATGCATCAGGTTCCGCTCAAGGTATTGACGGTAGATGCTGTGGACAAGCTGGTTTCCTATGATTGGCCTGGGAATATCAAGCAGCTGCAAAATGTTATGGAATCAGTATTTTTTAATACCCCTGGAGATGTGATTAATCCAGAGAATGTGGACTTTACCTGCAGCGCTCGCAAGGGACGTCCTTGGAAAGAGGACAAGGACGTATTTGTTCAGCTTTGGTCTGTGGCAGGAGGCAATATAAGCCGTTTAGCGAATATGCTGAACGTAAGCCGAGTCACATTATATAGATATTTAAAGAAGTTTGGTCTTGATAAGACGATTTTTGATAAGTAATTTAGGAGGCTATTGTGCGTTTAAGAAGAAAACCATGGGTTGATGAAGCAATTCACGATTTTGATGATTTTGTATTTCCAAAGGATAAGCCAGCAGGGGAGGAGCAGCGGGGAAATTGGCATGAGGTCTTTGGCCGTCAGGCCCCCTTGTATGTAGAGCTGGGTACAGGCAAAGGAGATTTTATCAGTCAGCTGGCTCTGAGACATCCAGAGGTGAATTTTATTGGTATTGAGGCTCAGCAGGATGTATTGTATTCTGCTGCTAAGAAGATTCGAGAATTGGGATTAACCAATGTGAAGCTTTTGGTTTTTGATATCAATAATATAGAGACTATCTTTGCTCAGCCGGAGGTAGATCAGTTTTATATCAATTTCTGTGATCCATGGCCCAAGGCTAGGCATGCCAAGCGCCGTTTGACTCATATCGGCTTTCTGCACCGCTATGACAAACTGTTGAAGAAGCCGGGACGGCTGATTTTCAAGACGGATAATAGGCCTCTCTTTGATTTTTCTCTGGAGCAGTTCCAGGAGGCAGGCTTGCAGGTGGAGGATATATCCTTTGATTTGCATAGTGAAAACCGTCCAGATAATATTATGACAGAGTATGAGCGTAAGTTTAGTGGATTTGGCGAAAAGATAAATCGCTGTGAGGTCGTGTTTGCTTGAGCAAGGTAACAATACCTAAAAAATTGACTATTTGGAGCAATGACCATGAGGCTATTATCTGGATTATGGTTATGCTGTTGATAGCAGGTAGTGTCAATATCTTTAGTTCTACCTTTATAAAGGCTGAGGATCAGGGAAGTCCACCCTATTTCTTTCTGATGAAGCATTTGATAACCATGGGTGTAGGCGGAGTTTTGTTTTTGCTTTGCTATTGGGTAGATTATCATCGCTGGCGGGATGTATTGGTGCCTATTACCTTGGTTATTATGGTTATGCTGGTCTACGTATTGGGCTTCGGTACAGCAGTTAATGGTTCCAAGCGTTGGATTTATATAGGATCCTTTTCTATCCAGCCTGCGGAGTTTGCCAAGATATGCAGCGTAATGATTGAGGCATATTATTTGTCCTTCTGCCTGCAAAAAGGCCAAGCTGTTAAGCTGCTTCAGGAGCAGCATATTTTGCTGTTGATTTTGGCTGGTCTGGTAGAAATGGAACCAGATATGGGTACCATGTTGATTATTTTAGGGGTACCTCTTTTGATGCTGCTGCTAGCAGGGCTGGATTTTAGTAAGATGAAGTATCTCCTGTTGGCCTGTGGCGTGGTAGTTGCGATTTTGTGTGCCTATCAGCCTTACCGTTTGCAGCGTATTGAGGTTATGCTGGATCCTTGGGCAGATGCTCAGGGCATGGGCTATCAGACAGTGCAGTCTATTACAGCTATTGGCTCTGGTGGCTTCTGGGGCATGGGCTTAGGTGAAGGCTTGGCCAAATATGCTTATCTGCCAGAGGCCCATACGGATTTTGCTTTTGCGGTATTTTGTCAGGAAAATGGCTTTGTTTTAGCGGGGCTCCTGATTCTTCTCTACGGTCTTTTGGGGTTATTTGGAGGAAGAATTGCCCAAAAAGCCGCTGATGCCTATGGTCAGGTTTTGGCCGGAGGATTGGTTATCCTTATTTGCCTACAGGCAGTTATTAATATGTTTATGGTGGCAGGCTTTTTGCCTGTAATCGGTGTGCCATTGCCATTTATCAGCTATGGCGGCTGCTCCTTGCTGGTAAGTATGGCAGCCCTGGGAATATTGGTCAATATTAATAGATATAGTCTGATACAAAAACGAAAAATGCAGCGGCTGACAGAGCGCAATCTAGCTAGTCAGCAAAAGCCTATAAAGGTGATTCCGGGCCAAAGGCCGAAGCTCACCAGAATTAAGTAAGAAGAGAGTTTGAGAATGAAAAGACAAAAAAGAATTGCTCTAATCAATGATATGACGGGGTTTGGCCGCTGCTCTATTGCGGTGGAGCTGCCATTGATTTCGGCTATGAAGATACAGGCATGTCCCATGCCAACGGCTATTTTGTCAGTACATACAGGATTTCCGGAGCATTATATTGACGATTATACGGAGCGTATGGTGCCATATATGGAGAACTGGGCGGTAAATGGCTTGGAATTTGATGGTATCTGTACAGGTTTTCTTGGTTCCGTAGCTCAGATAAATATTGTGGAGGAGTTTATACAGCGTTTCAAAAAAACTTTTACCAAGGTAATGGTGGACCCTGTTATGGGAGATTACGGCAGGCTTTATGCCTCCTATACCCCGGAAATTTGTCACGAAATGAAACGGCTTTTAGCTCATGCTGATTTGCTTACGCCTAATCTTACTGAGGCTTGTCAGCTTTTGGATATGGAATATCCTGAAAATGGGGATATTTCGGAAGATGAGCTGGCTAAATTAGCTAAGGCTTTGTCAGATAAAGGTCCTGAACAGGTAGTTATTACAGGTTTACATGCCAAGGGCAGGGTTTTGAATTTTGTCTATGAGAAAAATGGTTTTCAATCCATTGTCAGTCAGCCTAAAATCGGGGGAGACCGCTCTGGCACAGGGGATGCTTTTGCTGCTATTGTGGCGGCTAGCCTGGTAAATGGGGAGAGTTTATCCGTGGCTGTAAATAAGGCAGCAGAGTTTATTACCAAGGTGCTTGGTTACACTGTGGAGCTGGATTTGCCTTGGAATTATGGTTTGGCCTTTGAAGAATATTTAACGGAGTTGAGCTGATATGTTGGTATACGCAGTACATGAGGGCGGACGTTATGTCCGGGTAGAGGATAGCTTGAAAGAACAGCCTCAGGGCAAAAGAGGCATTTATGTAAATATTACCAATCGTTGTAATTGCAGCTGCAGTTTCTGTCTCCGTACCATGAAGCATATGGCAGAGGAAAGCAGTCTGTGGTTGAAGCAGGAGCCAACCGCTGATGAGGTAAAGGCAGAGTTGGACAAGCTGCCCTGGGATATGGTCAAGGAAATTGTTTTCTGTGGCTTTGGTGAGCCGACCATGCGTTTAGAGGTGCTTTTGGAGCTGATGGCCTATGTGAAAAAGGGCCATCCAGAAATACCTACCAGATTGAATACCAATGGCTTGTCAGATTTGCTTTATGGACGAGATACTGCCAAGGACTTTCAGGGACTTTTAGATACCATATCTATCAGTCTGAATGCTTCCAATGCCCAGCGTTATTTGGAGTTGACCCATGCTCTGTACGGACTGCCATCCTATGAGGCCATGCTGAATTTTGCTGTAAATTGCAAGAAGTATGTGCCTAATGTTGTGTTGACCGTGGTGGAGAAGGTGGAAAATCAGGCAGAGATTGACCTTTGCCAGAAAATATGTGATGACCGAGGGCTGAAGCTAAGAGTACGGGTATATGAGGATAGCTGATATGGTTATGCTGCTAGCCGGGGCCTCCGGTATATGTGAGTGAAATATTGTAGGAGTGATTTCTGTATGAAAAAGCTTGTAGTAATTCGTGGTGGTGGCGAGCTGGCCACTGGTATTGCCCATCGTCTACATAATACTGGTTTTCAGGTGTTAATGCTGGAGAAGGAAGCGCCCTCCGCCATTCGTCGTGATATTGTTTTTGCAGAGGCTGTTTATGATGGAGAAAAAAAGGTAGAGCGTACTCTTTGTACTAAAGCAGATTCTCTCCATGATGCAGAGAAGATGTTGAAAAATGGACAGATTGTGATTATGGTAGATCCAGATGCTGTCTGCTTGCAGAAGCTGAAGCCTAGAATCCTTGTGGATGCTATTTATGCCAAGCGAAATATGGGGACCTATATGGATATGGCGGATTTTACAGTAGCTATTGGACCGGGCTTTATTGCTGGTCGAGATGTGAACTGTGTTATTGAAACCACTAGAGGTCATAATTTGGGCAGGATTATCTATGAAGGACAGGCGCTGCCAGAGAAGGAGACTGTAGAACTGCGGGCTTTGATGAGAGCTTCTCATTCCATTAATGCTCCTTGTGATGGTTATTTGGAGGCTGGTCATCCCTTGTCCTATATTGTAAAGAAGGATGAGGTTATTGCTAAGCTGAAAATGGATGGCGGCAATATATTTGAAATCAAGGCTCCTGTGGAGGGAGTATTGAGAGGCCTTTTGCACGATGGCTGTCCAGTGCGTACCGGCTTGAAGATTGCGGAAATCGATCCAAGTACCCAGCCGGCTAATTGCACAACTATTTCGGCTAAAAGCCGCTGTATTTCCGGTTCCGTGCTGGAGGCTATTATGGTGTGGGAGAATTCTCAGGTGAAGAAATCTCGTTTTTCTTGGAAGAAGTAAATTAGTTAGTCAAGCCCTGTTTCATGGGTTGCAATAAATTGGTGGTGTTTTTGTGTCTTATGTAGTTACCAAATTGGTTACCACAGAAAAAAGCGTGGATTTTTTTTTGCTAGGTGCCTATGGCGATATAAAGCAAGCTGCTGCGGCGGCTACAGAGGAGTACAAGGCTTATAATAAGGCAGCTTCCTTTATGAATTTGGAAATGGTTAATGAATGGCTGTGTACTCGGGGAGAATATTCCTTCCGTCGGGATGCTAAAAATCGCCTTCAGCTGGATATAAGTCAGGTGGAGGAAAATCAGCCTGTGCCTGTTGAGCATCAGAAAATCTACTCCTGCAGCGAGGATGATAAGGTGTGGGTGCAGATGAGCTCAGCTTTGGTACCTGATGGTGTTAGCAAGGCTGAAATTTGAGCCTATATAGGTGAAAGTAGTTTGGGCAAATAGGTGATGATTTTGTAGTCGAGGATATTTGCGTAGATGGCAGATTTTGAAGGTTGTTAAAAAAGTATTGACAGTATATAATAGATGTGCTATCATAATAATGTTGATTGTGAGATTGACATTATGACTCAGTAGCTCAGCTGGATTAGAGTATTTGACTACGAATCAAAGGGTCGGGGGTTCGAGTCCCTCCTGGGTCACCATTGAAATTAAAGCCTTTATCCGTTTGGATAAAGGCTTTTTTGTGCATTTATTTATACGAATTGTGAGTAAAATTCTGATTTATAGAGCCAAAGACTTATTTGCATAATGGCATACATATACTTTTTTCTGAGGCATGGCAAATACCCTTCCCGGCACGCTCGCGCTATATAAATGTGCCTCACGCTGCTAAACTCATTAAAGCT
>CAKPVW010000018.1 GCA_934196075.1 uncultured Anaerovibrio sp. | reverse complement strand
TTAATGAGTTTAGCAGCGTGAGGCACATTTATATAGCGCGAGCGTGCCGGGAAGGGTATTTGCCATGCCTCAGTAAATAGTATTATGAATAATCCGTCAGACCTACAAATCAGAATTTATAGGGAGTGGGACAGAAAAATAAGATATTCTTGTGTAGATAATAGAGGAGTGGTTTTATGGCAGTAAAGAGAAGGGCAAGGATTCCTCAGGATAAATGTGTGTCCTGTGGCAGTTGCCTGGAGGTATGCCCTCGAGGCGCAATCTCCATTTTTCATGGCTGTTATGCCCAGGTTGATACGAATCTATGTGTTGGCTGCGGCCTTTGTAGTAAGGAGTGTCCAGCAGGGATTATCAAAGTGGAGGAAATGACATGAAGCAGAAAAACCATTGGTACCATTATTTATGGATTTGGTCAATTATGTATTTTAGCTTAGGCCTCGTCAATATCCTATTTGCTTGGCTGGGACTAATCAGCTTTTGTCTGCCCCTGCTTTTTGCCATTATAGGAGGCAACAAGCTGTTTTGCAATCGCTATTGTGATCGAGGCCAGCTATTGAGATTTTTTGGCCATCAGCTAGGCTGGTCTGGGAAACATGATATGCCCGCTTGGATGTACAGCAGAGCCTTCCGTTATGGTTTTATGATATTTTTCTTTGGCATATTTGGCAACATTCTATACACTACCTGGCTGGTAGCTAGTGGAGCAGCCTCACTGCAGGAATTTGTTAACCTATTATGGACGTTTCAACTGCCTTGGAATTGGAGCTATAGCGCTGGCGTGGCACCAGCTACCGCCCAATTTGCTTTTGGCCTATATAGCCTGATGCTAACCTCGGAGGTCATTGCCTTGGCGGCCATGCTTTATTACCGGCCTAGGGCATGGTGTGCTTTTTGCCCTATGGGGACATTAACTCAAGGCATTTGTCAGCTAAAATGTAGTGGCAGCAGCTGCAAAAACTATGCAAAATAAGAGTACATTGTATACATGCTTGGTATAGCAAAAAGATGTAGTCAAATACTCCGGTCTGTGCTATAGTAATAACTGTGAAAAACAGATATGCCTTAGAATTTTGGCTATGAGGTGATTATATGTTTAAAGAATTAGCTTACTATGATGGAAAAGTTGGTACCCCTGATGAGGTAATGATTCCATTTAATGATCGTTCACATTTCTTTGGCGATGGTGTTTATGATGCAACTATTGGCGGCAACCATGTAGTTTATCTGCTGGAGGATCATCTGGATCGCTTCTATACCAGCGCTAACTATTTTGATATAAAGATACCTATGGAGAAGGAGGAGCTGGGCAAGCTTCTGACAGATCTTTTGAAGCAGGTAGAGGGTGAAACCCATTTTGTATATTGGCAGGTGACCAGGGGCGTAGCACCTAGAGATCATGCTTATAGCAAGGATATGGTTGGTAAGCTTTGGGTGTGGATTAGACAGTCTAAGGCTGGGGATCCTAAGAAGGAGCTGAAGCTGATTGTTCGTCCTGATACCCGCTTCCAGCATGGCAACGCCAAGACCTTGAATCTCCTGCCCGCAGTAGCAGGTACTCAGGAGGCCACTCTTTTGGGCGCTGATGAGTGTGTACTGCATCGTGATGGTTTCGTTACAGAGTGTTGTCACAGCAATGTGCAGATACTCAAAAACGGTATGCTCATCAGTCATCCTGATGATCAGTTTATTCTGCGGGGTATTGCCAAGACTCATATGATTCAGGCCTGTCGCAGATTGGGAATTACCGTTATGGAGCGTCCATTTAGCTTGGAAGAACTCTATGATGCAGATGAAGTTATTGTTACCGCTTCCTCCAAGATGTGCCAGCATGCCACTGAGATTGAAGGCAAAAAGGTTGGCGGCAAGGATCCAGAGACTCTCAGCCGTATTGAACAGGCTGTTATTCAGGAATATCTGGACTATACCGGCAAGGCAACTCTCCTGGATTAAGCATAGGGTAGATGCGAGGCGAAAGTTACTACATTTATAGTGGAAATTCGCTAACAAACTAAATATATTGATTGGAATGGGCCAATCGGTCAGTAGCTATATCAGGCTATTGGCTGATGGCCCTTTTAAATTTAGCAAGGCTATCTGTAGGTAATAGAACAAGAAGGAGCATATATTATGAGCTGTGTAGATTTGAATTGTGATTTGGGAGAAAGCTTTGGTGCATATACCATTGGGCTGGATGCTCAGGTAATACCCCATGTTTCCTCCGTAAATATTGCCTGCGGCTACCACGCTGGTGATCCTGTAGTTATGGAAAAAACCGTAGCTCTGGCCAAAGAGCATGGAGTGGCCATAGGTGCTCATCCCGGTTTTCCAGATTTAATGGGCTTTGGCCGTCGGCCTATGAATATTACTCCTGCCGAGGTTGGAGCCTATGTGAAATACCAGCTTGGGGCTTTGCTGGCCTTTGCCCAGGCTCAGGGGATGAAGCTGCAGCATGTGAAGCCTCACGGGGCTCTTTACAATATGGCAGCCAAGGATGAAGTTTTGGCAAAGGCTATAGCTCAGTCTGTATCCAGTGTGGATAGCAATATCCGCCTTATGGGGCTGGCTGGTTCCCTGATGCTAAAAGAGGCCGAAAAAGTTGGTCTGCCTGTTATCAGCGAGGTATTTGCTGATAGAGCCTACAATGATGATGGCTCATTGGTCAATAGAAGATTGCCAGGTGCAGTCATCCATGATGCTCAGCAGGCTGCGGCCAGGGCGGTGATGATGGCCAAGGAGCACAAAGTTATTTCCATTAATGGCAAAGAAATCTCCATGCAGGCAGACAGTATTTGTGTTCACGGTGACAATGCCCAGGCCATTGAGCTGGTGTGCACCATTCGCTCAGCCTTGGAGGCTGAGGGGATTACCATTAAGAATTTTTTAGTCTAAAGGGTGGTGGGAGCTTATGGAAAAGAACCAAGCCAATATCTCCCTGCGGCTGCTGACCTTGGGGGATAGAGCTATAGCTGTAGAATTTGGCCGGGCTATTGAGTTGGATATAAACCAGCGGGTAATGGCTCTGCGGGACAAAATCCAACAGGCTGTTCAGCAGAATAAATTGTCAGGCATTGTGGAAATGGTGCCTACCTATTGCTCCCTGCTGGTGGAATATAACCCATTGCTTATCTCTTATGATGAATTGACTCAAATATTACAGCAGATGGCTGAACATATAGAGGCAGCGGAGACAGCCAGCAAGGAAGTTGTGGAGATTCCTGTGGTATATGGAGGAGAATATGGCCCAGATTTGGCTGAGGTGGCAGATTATCATCAGCTTAGTCCACAGGAGGTCATAGAGATGCACGCTGAGCCAGAATATCCTGTGTATATGCTGGGCTTTGTGGCAGGATTTCCCTATTTAGGCGGTATGAATCTTCACTTGGCTACCCCGCGGAAGAAAGCTCCTCGATTAAAAATAGAAGCTGGCAGTGTAGGAATTGCAGGGGGCCAGACAGGAATTTATTCTGTGGAGTCACCGGGAGGCTGGCAGATTATTGGACGAACTCCCTTGAAGCTATATGATGCTAACCGGCCTCAGCCGGTGCTGCTATCTGCGGGACAGTATGTAAAATTCAAGCCTATCTCTCAGGCGGAATACAAGGCGATGATAAAATGAGTATCAAGGTTATAAATGGTGGTTTGTTGACCACAGTACAGGATAGTGGCCGCTATGGTATGCAGGCTGGAGGTATGCAGGTTTCTGGCGTTATGGATTATCCAGCAGCTTTGCTGGCCAATCTGCTGGTAGGCAACAAGGTAGATTTTGCAGTCAATCCTTTTGGAACGCCTATGGCAGCAGTGCTGGAAAGTACCTTTGCTGGGCCGGAGCTGGAATTTCAGCAGGACGCTTTGGTGGCTGTTACTGGCGGTGTTCCTCAACTGCAGCTGGATGGGCATTCCGTTGCACCTTATAAAGCTTTGGTGATTCGTCAGGGACAAAGGCTAAGGGTGGTCAGTCAGAAGCAGGGCACAAGGGCTTATATTGGGGTAGCTGGCGGCATAGATGTGCCAGAGGTGCAGGGCAGCCGCAGTACCAATTTGAAGCTAAAGCTGGGAGGCTGGCAGGGACGAAAGCTGGTGGCAGGAGATATACTGCCAGTGGGAGAACTAGAGTCTGCTAGCAGGAAAATGCTAGCTGGGCAGTTGGCTCTGCCCCAAGCCCAGGAATTTTATGCTCAGGTGCAGGAAAAATTATCTCAGCAGGAGCCGTTGATAATACGTATTGTTCCTGGCCCTCAGCAGGAATATTTTTCTCCTCAGGAGCTGGAGAAATTTGCCCAAGAGATTTATACCATTAGCAATGAGGCTGACCGCATGGGCTATCGGCTGGAGGGCAGGCCCGTGGAAAAAATTCAGCAACAGGATTTGATTACCGATGGCATTGTTTTTGGCTCCATTCAGATACCCCCTAATGGACAGCCTATTATTATGCTGGCAGACCATCAGACCACAGGCGGTTATCCCAAGATAGCTACGGCAGCCACAGTGGATTTGCCCCTTTTGGCTCAGGCTATGCCGGGACGGAAAATCCAATTTGCCTTTATTACAGTTCAGACAGCCCAAAGACTTTTACGACAGTGGGCAGATAGTTGGCAAAGGCTGGCAGAGCATATCAGTGAGGGAATGGTAGAAAAGTCATATCTCAGTTACAGCTATAAAGCCCAAAGGTATCAAATGTGGGTAAATGGAGAGGCCTATGACGTAGTTGTAGAGCCTCTGGACTAAAGGATAAAGGAGAAAGGTTGGGTGGAAAATGATTGATTATAGCAAGGCAAAACCAGAGGATATCTGGTTGAAGATTCGTTCCGGGGAGATTACGGGACAGACTTCTGGTATGTGTAATGGCTATGCTCAGGCCAATCTTGTGATTATGCCGGAGAAATATGCAGGCTATTTTGAGGAATTTGCCCGCAAAAATCCCAAGCCCTGCCCTCTGCTGGAGGTTATACAGGGCAGTCCCTACGTGCAGGATATGGGAAAGGGAGCCAATATTTTAACGGATATTCCCCAATACCGCATTTTTGCCAATGGCAAGCTGGTAAAAGAGGTGGCGGATGCTACTCCTTATTGGCAGGATGATATGGTGGTATTTCTGATTGGCTGCAGTTTTTCCTTTGAGGAGGCTCTTATCAAAGAGGGTATAGATGTACGTCATATTTCTATGGGGCGGAATGTGCCTATGTTTCGTACCAAGGTAATGACGGAGCCGGCAGGGCCATTTCACGGCCTTTTGGTGGTAAGCATGAGGCCTATGACACCGGAAAATGCCCAAAGGGCTAATGAGATTACAGGGAGATTTCCTAATGTACATGGTGCGCCTGTGAATATCGGTGAGCCGGAAAAGCTGGGGATAGTTGATTTGATGAAGCCTGATTATGGAGATGCTGTGGATATTTATCCTGGTGAGATTCCTGTTTTTTGGGGCTGCGGCGTTACCCCTCAGTCGGTTATTGAGGAGGCTGGTCTGCCTTTGGTAATAACCCATGCTCCTGGTCATATGTTTATTACTAATATGCTCAATGATGCTGTTAATGGTTTCTTGGAGGCTAAAAAAGCCCATAGATAAATTGAGTGAAATTGTGAGGTGTTTTCTATGAAATTTTATATGAATTTAGATAAAGCAATGCGTTTTGATCCTGGACACAGAGGATTGTTGGAAAATGCACCTGTCAATCCTATAGACAAATTGGAAAGCACCTTGAAAGAGGTCAAAGGGGTGGTGCTGTTGACAGGCTTTCCAGTCAGATTGGGCCTGCATAATTTTGCGGGAGAAACAGATGGGCCTCTCGGTACGGCCAATTTAGCCTATGCCTTTGAAGCAGTAGGGGTACCAGTATCAGTTTGGACTGATGAGGAGGCTTATTGGATTGTTAATGCAGCTCTAACGGAAAGGGGCTGCAAATGCCGTCCTTTGATGCTGCCAAAATATGAGGTAACAGAGTTTATGGCAGAGCAGCTGGATGCTTTGAAGCCTAGTCATGTCATAACCATTGAACGTCCCGGCAAGGCTATGGATGGACATTACCATAATATGAGAGGCGGCGTCATTGACCCGATGTTTGTGGATGCTTCCAGCATTATCGAATCTGCCAAGTCTCGAGGGATTGTGACGATCTCGATTGGGGATGGGGGTAATGAAATGGGTATGGGAGCTTTGCGGGAAACCATTGAAAAATACGTGCCTCATGGGGAAGATATCTGTGCTCAGGAAGTAGCGGATATTGCCTTGGTTAGCGGTGTATCAAATTGGTGGGGCTGGGGCGTCAGTGCGGTTCTTTCTCGCATATATGCGAAAAACCTTCTGCCAGAGGATGAGGTAGAGCTGGCTATGCTGAGAAAGATGTTGGCAGCCGGCAGTGTAGATGGCTGTACAAAAAAATCAGAGGAAACCGTAGATAATTTAACCATGGATGTTCATTTGGGTGTCCTGGCAAATGTCCGCAGTGCTTTGAACTAAGATGGTTGAAAACGGGGGTGATGTAAGTATTCGCAGAATACGATAGAAAAGAATTAAATATCCTGATAGATTAGCAGGATTTTGCTGTTCCTCTGTGGAATTGTTAACACTAGAGATTGTTTCGCATTGACAAGGAAGGGAGATAGTGCGATGAAAAAAGTATCAACAATATTACTAGTGTTTATGATGGCATGTATGGCTGTATTTGCTGCCGTGGGTAATGCCAATGAAGCCACAGCAGAGTGCAATGTAATTAGTAGTGAGCTTAGTGATGAATTTAGCAGTGAGCCTAGCGATGAAATGCTGGCACAGAGGGCCAAGGAATTGGGCTTGGAATATACACCAGGTCTTGAGGGAGAGGATAGGTATTATTCCAAATATGGAGAGCCGATATATCCTCCTAATGATGGTGCCCTAAACACCCCGAAAAAGGTTATTCTGAAGGCTGGTACCATAGTTACTAGATATGGCCGTGTCAAGGGAAGCTACTTTGGAACAGAAAATGATTCCTTTGAACAGCGTTCCCTGCCTAGAACTACCGATAAAAATCAATTTCACAAATTGCGTTTGTTAAAGGATATGCCAGTAGAGGAAGCTATCATAGCCCCTTGGTTTGGTCAGCCGGGCGGTGGTACACAATACAAAATATCCAATGAGATTTTCACTCAATTCGACGAGTATTTACAGGAGGTACAATGATGACAATACAGGATTTGCAGGCTATTTTGCAAAAGCACAAAGTAGATACCTCCTACTACCGCATTATGGAACAGCGTCCCATGGTGGGGGAAATATATATTGATTTGACAGAAACGCAAGGAGAATATCTGGCAAAGACCATCGAACGGATGCAGGTTATTGCGGAAAGGCATTTTTCGGATGAAGCCTCTGCCTGTCAATATGTACTAAAGGAATTGGCCTACGATTATCCAGTGTTGAAGCAATATTTTTGCTAAGCTGGAAGCCTTGAAATATCGTGTCCCAATGGACTTTTGTTATTTTATAGTGGATTTTTTTAGGAAAAAGCTTGCATATCTGGCTTTTTTCCTTTATTATGGTAAATGTATCTCCTACATGGGGAAATTTATTGTTTGGAGGCGTTTACGTTGATAAAGGTTTTAGTCAGCGGTGCCTGCGGCAGAATGGGACAGGCAGTTGTCAAGGCTGTTATGGAGGACCAGGAGCTGCAGCTGGTAGCTGCTGTTGATATTAAAACTGGCATTGATGCCGGCGAAATGGTAGGCATGGGCAAATCCGGTATAGTTGTTACTGACAATCTGGAGCAGGCCATTGATGCTGCCAAGCCAGAGGTTATGGTCGACTTTACTCGTCCTGACGTGGTATATGGCAATGCAGTAATGGCATTGAAGAAGGGGGTATCTCCTGTTATTGGTACCACTGGTCTTTCTGAGGAGGCCAAGGCAGAGCTGGCTCAGCTGGCCAAGGATAACAATGCACCATGCTTTATTGCACCTAATTTTGCCATTGGCGCAGTGCTAATGATGCTTATGGCCAAGCAGGCTGCCAAGTATATGCCTGAGGTGGAGATTATAGAGCTTCACCATGATAAAAAGCTGGATGCACCATCTGGTACAGCGCTCCAGACTGCGGCTATGATTTCTGAGGTTCGTGCTGCTCATCAGCAGGGCAATCCTGAGGAAAGTGAAAAAGTGCAGGGGGCAAGAGGCGCCAATGTAGATGGTATGCATATTCATAGTGTGCGTTTGCCGGGTTATGTGGCTCATCAGGAAGTTATTTTTGGTGGTTTGGGACAGACGCTGACCATTCGCCATGATTCCCTCAATCGTGAATCCTTTATGCCTGGTGTATGTTTGGCCTGCAAAAAGGTTCGCAGTCTTGACGGTCTGGTAATAGGTCTGGACAAGGTGATGGATTAAAATTCTTTGGCTTTGACTTTTGTCACGAAGTTCATGGTATGGATTTTGGCCATTAATGAATATGCTGACAGAAGTATGTGAATATTGATTAACATTTGAAAGGATGTATATAGATGAAGAAATACAATGTTGCTATTCTGGGTGCTACTGGTGCTGTAGGTCAGGAATTTCTGAACCTGATTGAGGAGAGAAATTTCCCATTTGCTGAGCTGAAGATGCTGGCTTCCAAGCGTTCTGCAGGCAAGAAGATTCAGTTTATGGGTAAGGAATACACCGTTGAGGAGGCCACTGAGGATTCCTTCAAGGGTGTGGATATTGCTCTCTTTGCCGGTGGTGCAGCCAGCAAGACTTTTGCTCCTGCTGCTGTCAAGGCTGGTGCTGTAGTTATTGATAACTCCAGTGCTTTCCGTATGGACCCAGAGGTACCATTGGTAGTGCCAGAGGTAAATCCTGAGGCTATTGCTAACCACAAGGGTATTATTGCTAACCCTAATTGCTCCACTATTATTATGGTAATGGCTCTGAAGCCTCTTTACAATGTTTCCAAGATTAAGCGTGTAGTTGTATCTACCTATCAGGCTGTATCTGGTGGCGGTAAGGAAGCTATGGCTGAGCTGGAGGAGCAGGTAAGGGCTATTAACGAGGGCCGTCCTGTAGTTGCCAATATTCTTCCAGGTGCTTCCCTGGCCAAGCATTATCAGATTGCCTTCAACCTGATTCCTCAGATTGATGTATTCAAGGATAATCTCTACACCAAGGAAGAGATGAAGATGATCGACGAAACCAAGAAGATCATGAGCGATGATAGCATGAGAATCACTGCTACTACTGTTCGTGTTCCTGTATATAGAAGTCATGCAGAGTCTGTGAATGTAGAGTTTGAGGATGAGATTTCTGTAGAAAAGGCTCGTGAAGTATTGGCAGCATTCCCAGGTGTAACCCTTACTGATAATCCAGATGAGCAGATTTATCCAATGCCTTTGGAAACCTCTGGCAAGGATGATGTAGAGGTAGGCCGTATTCGCAAGGATTACTCCATTGACAATGCCCTGAACTTCTGGGTATGTGGTGATCAGATTCGCAAGGGTGCAGCTCTCAATGCTCTCCAGATTGCAGAGTACATGATTAAGAATGAAATGGTGTAAAAACTATTTTAAGGTCTAAATAACCATTATATATGTTTTTGAATTAACATGTATTTGGGGTAAAAATCTAATAAATACATAATAAAAACCCTGTACAGGTAATAAGCTGGCAAAAAGCTTAAATCTGGCAGGGTTTTTAGATTTTGGCAAGAAAATTGAAAAGTTGTTTTATCAACTTTTTTCCCATGCTGGCAGGAAATCACAAACAAATGGCGAATATATACACAACTAAATTAATTATGATAAGGCGAAGGAGCATGAAGCTGCTAGATGGCTGGGCAAAAATCAGCTAGATGAGGTGGTATGGCTGCCTGCTGATGAAGGTGTATTGGAGAAACTAAGGACAATAATCTGTAAATAAATATGGTATAGAGGCTCTACATCTGATATAATCGTTATGAATAAGGATTTTGTGTCAAATCTATTAACGTATTGTACGGAATAGACCTACAAAATAAGAAGAGATATCCGAGGCCGTCTGTCTTTAGAGAGAGGGGGCTGAGGATATTTTATTGCGCAAAGGAGGATTTGTTAGGTGGATGGATTTATCAATCTGCTGAAGCCACCGGGCATGACCTCTCACGATGCTGTGGGATATGTGCGGAGACAGCTGGGAGAGAAAAAGATTGGACATGCTGGTACTCTTGACCCTGGTGCAGCAGGGGTACTGCCTATTGCCGTAGGCAGGGCTACCAGGCTTATAGAGTATCTGGATGGTGTGGAAAAAGCATATAGAGCAGAGCTTTTATTTGGCTATACTACAGATAGCGGTGATGATAGCGGTGAGGTTCTAGAGCAGTCAGATAGCTTTGCAATGCCCGCTCCAGAGAGATTGGAGGAGGCTTTTCAACATTTTAAGGGCAATATTACTCAAATACCGCCAGCTCATTCTGCGATCAAAATCAATGGCCGCCGTGCCTGTGATTTGCTGCGGGAGGGCCAGAAGGTGGATATTCCTGCTAGACAGGTACAGATTCATGGTATCAAATTAATGCATAGGGGACAGCGGCATATTGTATTTGATGTGGAGTGCTCCAAAGGTACCTATATCCGCAGTCTATGTACTGATTTGGGCAATTGGCTGGGAATTCCTGCCACCATGTCCTTTTTGGTGCGTCGTTCTGTAGGTAAATTTACCTTGGAGGATGCTGTATCTGTAGAGGAGCTGGCAGAGCTAAAGTCAGAGGCTTTGCTGTCCATGGATGCATATTTGGAGCATATTATGGCTTACAATCTGCCTGAGGATAGGCTGAAGGCTTTTACCAATGGACTGCTTACCCATGATAGGCAGTTTGCTAAGCGTTATCAGGCTAAGGAAAATGTAGCTCTCAGAATATATAGTCAAGGACAGTTTGTAGGTATGGGGCATTTTGACTTGCTGCAGCAGGCTATACTGCCAGATAAAGTGATTTTGCGCTAGGGGGTTTTATTTAGCTGGATTGTTTTAGACGGCTAGTAAACTATACCTATATATTTTGTTGCTTTTATTATTTTATTTTTGCTATAATATAGGCAAATGAGGAGTTTTTGTGCAAATGGATATGGAGATATATATTTTTGTTGCGGTAACGGGTTTTGTAGCAGCTTTTATTGATGCGGCTGCTGGCGGCGGTGGCATGATATCACTGCCGGCTTTAATGCTGACGGGAATTTCTCCCCTGCAGGCTCTAGGGACCAACAAAATGGCGGCGGTAATGGGAGCTTGTACAAGTTTTATTACCTTTGTGCGGTCGGGCAAGATGGATGTACAGCTTATAAAGAAGCTGTTTCCTCTTTCTCTGCTGGGATCTGTTCTAGGTGTATTGGCTGTGCAACAGGTGCCTTCGGAATTCCTTCGACCTTTGATCGTTGTGCTGCTGATTGTGGTGGTACTATATAGTATTCTGAAGAAGGATTGGGATAAGGATTCACAGCCTGGCAAGCTGACTGGTCGAATGTTGGCTTTGAGTATGGTTGCTGCTTTGGCTATGGGGTTTTATGATGGATTTTTTGGCCCAGGTACAGGATCATTACTGTTGTTTATTTTTCTGATGTTAGGCTTTGATTTTATCAGTGCTACAGCCAATACCAAGGCATTGAATTTTGCCAGCAATTTATCAGCAACTATTTTCTTTGGCCTATCCGGCATGATTAACTTTGAAATGGGTATTTTCATGGGTATAACCATGATTTTTGGTGCTTATTGTGGTGCCAGATTTGCTATTACCAAGGGTGTGACCTATGTACGGCCTATGTTTATTGTGGTTACTACACTCCTGATTGGCAAACAACTGCTGAGCCTTCTAGGCTAATGCCTGGGGGTGGCATATTATATTTGGGGGCGTGAGATCAGATTGGAAGATAAATTGAAATTGTATGGGTTTAACAACCTGACCAAATCCCTTAGCTTTAATATCTATGATATTTGTTATGCTAAGACATCCCGTGAACAGCAGGATTATATAAAATATATTGATGCACAGTACAATTCTGAGCGCTTGACCAAGATTCTTTACCGAGTAACGGAGATGATCGGGGCCAAGGTTCTTAGTGTGTCAAAACAGGATTATGATCCTCAGGGTGCCAGTGTAACCTTTCTTATAGCCGAGGAAGCTGCGGTAACTTCTGGCCAAAAAAAACCATTGAACTGTGCCGAGGTGTTGCATGAGAGTCAGGTTGTGCCAGATGTGATACAAGGTGATACAGTGGTGGCACATTTGGATAAGAGTCATGTTACGGTTCATACATATCCAGAGTTTCATCCAGAAACCAGTATTGCCACCTTTAGAGTGGATATCGATGTGGCTACCTGTGGGGAGATTACGCCTCTCAAAACTTTGGATTACCTCATAGGTATGTTTGATTCAGATATTATTACTATGGATTATCGAGTGCGGGGCTTTACCAGAAATATGGCTGGCCGCAAGCTGTTTATGGATCATAATATTACCTCTATTCAGAATTTTATCAAGAAGGAAACTCTGGATAAATACGATGCTGTAGATATTAATATCTATCAGGCAAATCTATTTCACACCAAGATGCTGATCAAGGAGCTGGACCTGAAAAACTATTTGTTTAATACAGATATATATGAGATTCCTCCCAAGACAAGATTGGATATTCACAATAGTCTGCGTCGCGAGATGATTGAAATCTATAGTGGCAGTAATATTTTCAGCTAAGATTCTGCTTTGTCAGCAGGGTTGGTTTTGTGCTGGACTTTATTATTTTGTACAGGGGGGAATATATAAGATGAAATATATCTCACAGGAAAGTGCCCCTATTCTAGAGGCATTGGAGAAAATGAAGATTGCCAGACTTGTGCCCTTTGATGTGCCTGGACACAAGCGTGGGCGAGGTAATCCAGAGTTGACCAAATTTCTGGGGGAGCAATGTCTGTCTGTGGACGTAAATTCCATGAAGATGCTGGATAATCTCTGTCATCCTGTTTCGGTTATCAAAGAAGCGGAGGAACTGGCGGCTGAGGCCTTTGGCGCTGCCCATGCTTTTTTTATGGTAGGGGGCACTACATCGGCTGTACAGGCTATGGTTATGTCTGTCTGCAAGCAGGGGGATAAAATTATTATGCCTCGTAATGTACATCGCAGTGCTATCAATGCCTTGATTCTTTGTGGGGCGGTACCAGTATATGTAAATCCTCAGATGGATCCTATGCTGGGGATTTCCTTGGGCATGAGCGTAGCAGATGTGGAGCAGGCCATCAAGGAAAATCCCGATGCCAAAGCGGTGCTGGTGAATAATCCTACTTATTATGGTATTTGCTCCGATATAAAATCCATTGCCAAGCTGGCCCATGAACACGGCATGTTGCTTTTGGCAGATGAGGCTCATGGTTCTCATTTGTATTTTAGCGACAAGCTGCCTATAGCTGCTATGCATGCTGGAGCCGATATGGCTGCCATATCTATGCACAAATCCGGGGGCTCTCTGACCCAGAGCTCTATTTTGTTGATTGGAGATAGGGTGTCTCAGGGCTATGTGCATCAGATTATCAATTTGACTCAGACTACCAGTGCCTCTTATTTGTTGATGGTTAGTCTAGATATTTCCCGTCGTAATATGGCCTTGCGGGGTAGAGAGCTGGTGGACAAAATTATTGCTCAGGTGCAATATGCCAGAGATGAGATTAATGCTATTGGGGACTATTATGCTTATTCCTCAGAGCTGGTCAATGGTGATTCCATCTACGATTTTGATATTACCAAGCTGGCTATATATACTCGCTCGATTGGTTTGGCAGGGGTGGAGGTTTATGACCTGCTGAGGGATGAATATGATATTCAGACGGAGTTTGGGGATATTGCTAATCTTTTAGCCTATGTATCTGTAGGCGATAGGGAAAAAGATATTGAAAGATTGGTTTCGGCCTTAGCGGAAATCCGGCGTAACTATCGTCAGACAGGCCGTGAAATGCTGAAAGCAGAATATATTAGTCCTCAAGTTGTTTGTGGTCCTCAGGAGGCTTTTTACGGGGACAAGGAACCACTGCCTCTGGCAGATACCTTGGGGAGAGTTTGCAGTGAGTTTGTAATGTGCTATCCACCAGGGATTCCGATTCTGGCACCAGGAGAGCGGATAACAGAGGAGATTCTTCGTTATATACGTTATGCCCGTAAAAAGGGGTGTCAGATGACGGGGCCTGAGGATATGGAGTTAAGGCAGCTCAATGTTTTGACTCATATCTAGTGATGAGTTAATATATTTTTTCATAGTATTTAGGGTGAACATCTGTTGAGAGGAGAGTGACTGGCATGCTCTGGTTTACAGAACAGCATACTCCTAATGTGAGGTTTTCTATCAAGGTTGATCGTCAGTTTTTTAGTGAGCAAAGTGAGTTCCAACGGATTGATGTATTTGAATCGGAGGAATTTGGCCGGGTTTTGACCCTGGATGGATATTTGATGCTGACGGAGAAGGATGAATTTATCTATCATGAAATGATTGCTCATGTTCCTATGTGCGTGCATCCACAGGCCAAAAATATTTTGGTTATTGGCGGTGGTGATGGCGGTACGGTACGGGAGCTGTGTAAGTATAAGACCATTGAAAAAATAGATTTGGTAGAGATTGATGAGCGGGTAGTGGATATAAGCAAGCTGTATCTGCCCAAGGTAGCTTGTGCCTTGGAGGATCCACGGGTTCACTGCTACTATGAGGATGGCTTGAAATTCATTCGCCATGTGGAGGATGAATATGATTTGATAATTGTGGATTCTACGGATCCATTTGGTCCTGGAGAGGGTCTGTTTACCAAGGAATTCTATGGCAACTGCTTCAAGGCTCTGCATGAGGATGGCATTATGGTCAATCAGCATGAGAGTCCTTTTTATCAGGAGGATGCTTATGCCATGCAGCGCGCCCATAAGCGGATATGTCATTCCTTTCCAATAAGCCGGGTATATCAGGTACATATTCCTACTTATCCTTCTGGACATTGGCTTTTTGGTTTTGCTTCAAGAAAATATCATCCAGTTAAAGATGTGAATTGGCAGGCTTGGAAGGATTTGCGGATTCGATGCCGATATTACAATTGTCCGTTGCATGCAGGCTCTTTTGCCTTGCCAAATTATGTGGAGGAATTGTTAAGAGATGTTGAAGACTAATGTAGAAACATTTTTGGGCTGTGAGGCGTCTTGGGAAGAAGCTAGAATTGTTATTTATGGTGCGCCTTTTGATTCTACCACCTCTTTTCGTCCAGGCACCAGATTTGCCAGCCGTACTATGAGGGGCGAATCCTATGGCTTGGAAACTTATAGTCCCTATCAGGATTTGGATTTAGAGAATGCTGCTATTATGGACAGCGGTGATTTGGAGCTGTGCTTTGGCAATACGGAGATGGCTCTTCAGGATATAGAAGCTAGAGCAGAGAAAATTCTGACTGCTGGCAAACTGCCCTTTATGATTGGCGGTGAGCATCTGGTGACTTTGGGCGCTGTAAGAGCTGCTCAGAAAAAATATCCTGATTTGCATATTCTGCATTTTGATGCCCATACAGATTTGCGTCAGGAATATCTAGGGGCAGAGTTGTCTCATGCTACAGTTTTGCGTCGTATTTGGGACTTGGTAGGAGATAATCGTATTTGGCAGCTGGGAATCCGCAGCGGTATGCGGGAGGAATTCCAGTGGGCCAAGGAACATACCAATTTGCGTCCCTTTGATTTGCAGGCTATGCCAGAGGCCTTAGCTGCTTTGCAGGGCAAGCCAGTTTATTTTACTATTGATTTGGATGTTATGGATCCTTCTGTTTTTCCGGGGACAGGTACGCCGGAATACGGCGGCGTTTCTTTCAAAGACTTGCTGGAGGCGGCTTTGGCTGGCTGCGGCCTGAATGTAGTGGGCTGCGATTTGGTAGAGCTTTCTCCTGCCTATGATCAGAGTGGTGCTTCTACAGCGGCAGCTCTGAAAATTATGCGGGAAATGCTTTTGAAATTAGAGGCTCCTTTTCTTAAAGGGCCAATAAATATTTAATATGGAAAATAATTGTTTGGAGGTAAAACTATGGGAAAAGCTTTAATTATCGGATGTGGTGGAGTAGCCAGTGTGGCTATTCATAAGTGTGTGCAGAATAGCGATGCTTTCGATGAAATTTGCATTGCCAGCCGTACTGTCAGCAAATGCGATGCTCTAAAGGAAAAGCTTTCTGGCAGTAAGTGCAAAATCACCACTGCGCAGGTGGATGCTAACAGTGTTGATGAGCTGGTGACCTTGATTAACAAGGTAAAGCCAGATGTTGTTTTGAATTTGGCTCTGCCATATCAGGATTTGACTATTATGGATGCCTGCCTGGAATGCAAGGTTAGCTATGTTGATACAGCCAACTATGAGCCTGAGGACACCGCCAAATTTGAGTACAAGTGGCAGTGGGCTTATCGTGAGAAATTCGAGAAGGCTGGTATTACTGCTTTGCTGGGCTCTGGCTTCGATCCTGGTGTTACCGGTGTATTTAGTGCCTATGCCTTGAAACATCATTTTGATGAAATTAATTATATTGATATTTTGGATTGTAATGCTGGTGACCATGGTTATCCATTTGCTACCAATTTCAACCCTGAGATTAATATTCGTGAGGTTTCTGCCAAGGGAAGCTATTGGGAAGATGGCAAATGGGTAGAGACAGAGCCTATGGAGATTAAGAGGGTATACAATTTCCCAGAGGTAGGGCCAAAGGATATGTATCTGCTTCATCACGAGGAACTGGAATCTCTGGGTATCAATATTCCTGGTATCAAGAGAATTCGCTTCTTTATGACCTTTGGAGAGAGCTATCTCCGTCATCTCAAATGCTTGGAAAATGTAGGCATGACCTCTATTGAGCCAATTGAGTTTGAGGGCAAGAAGATTATTCCATTGCAGTTCCTGAAGGCAGTATTGCCTGATCCAGCCAGCCTGGGCCCAAGAACTGTAGGTAAGACCAATATTGGCTGTATCTTCCGTGGCAAAAAAGATGGCAAGGATAAGACCTATTATCTCTACAATGTCTGCGATCATCAGGAATGTTACAAGGAGGTAGGTTCTCAGGCTGTTTCTTATACCACTGGTGTACCTGCGATGATTGGTGCTATGCTGGTAATGAACGGCACTTGGAGTAAGCCAGGTGTATATAATATTGAGGAGTTTGATCCAGATCCATTTATGGATGCTCTGAATAAATGGGGTCTGCCTTGGCAGGAGAGCTTCAATCCGGAGCTGGTTGACTAATGGCAGCTATGGAGAAGCAGCCTGCTTGGCTGCAGGAGGTTGCCACGCCTGCCTATGTTATTGATGAAAAGCAATTGATTCACAATCTGGAAATTCTCAAGGGAGTTCAGGACAGAACTGGTTGTAGTATTCTGTTGGCGCAGAAGGCCTTTTCCATGTATGCCTGCTATCCACTGATTGCCAAATATCTCAAGGGGGCTGCGGCTAGCGGCCTTTTTGAAGCCCGTCTGGCTTATGAGGAATTTCCCGGGGAAAATCATGTTTTTAATCCTGCTTTTCAGGATAAAGAATTCCCAGAGCTGTTGCAGTATTGTGATCACTTTGTTTTTAATTCTATGGCTCAGTGGAAGAAATTTCGGGAGAGAGCCTTGGCAGCTCATAAGGAATGCGGTTTGCGCATCAACCCAGAGCATTCTACTCAGGATCATGCTATTTATGACCCTTGTTCTCCTTTGTCTAGGCTTGGGGCTAGAATTAGTGAAATCCAACCTGAAGATCTAAAGGGGTTGACAGGTTTTCATTTTCATACTTTGTGTGAGCAGGGGGCAGAGCCTTTAGCAGAAACATTGGAGGCTGTAGAGGAGAAATTTGGAGAATTTTTGCCTCAGCTGAAATGGATTAATTTTGGTGGGGGGCATCATATTACCAAGGCTGGGTATAATATTGCCTTGTTGGAATCCTGTATTCGTCGAATGCAGGAGAAATATGGTCTCAAGGTTTATTTGGAGCCTGGTGAGGCAGTAGCATTGAATGCAGGTTTTTTGGTAACAGAAGTTTTGGAGATAGTGCAGGGGCCACAGCGGGAAATGCCTGTAGCTATTCTGGATGCATCTGCTGCCTGTCATATGCCGGATGTTATTGAAATGCCATATAGGCCGCCCCTTTTGGGCAGCGGGGAAGAAAATGAGCTAGAGTATTCCTACATGCTGGCCGGGGCAACCTGTTTGGCTGGGGATAATATAGGTATTTATTCCTTCGATGCACCGCTGCAGAAGGGACAGCGGTTGTTGTTTGGCGATATGGCTATATACACGATGGTCAAAAATAATACCTTTAATGGTATGGCTTTGCCTGATATTTACTATGTAGATAGTCAGGAAGGATTAAAGTGTATTAAGAGATTTGACTATAGTAATTTTAAGTGTAGATTGTAAAATGGTTTTAATCCTATGGCAGGTAGGTATAAAGTCCAATTTTTATAAAAATACACAAAAGTGAACATTTGATATTTACGTATATTGCAAAATTTTATATAATGAGATATCCGATGTTCTACATATATAGGTGACGGGACATTGTATTAATAATAAAGAAAATGGAGAACTGTTTTCTTGGCACAGGGTAGAGGTTTTAATTGGGAAATATAGGAAAAATTAACCGTATAGTTTTTAATATGACGTTGGGAGGGGCAGCCATATGGAAAATAGGAAGGTAAGGGATGAAATCGATACAATGGTATCCTTCATCCGACAGAGACACAAAGAGTTTATGATGGTACGCTTGCAGCCATTGGGAATCAAGACAAGTTCCCGAGGTTCGGTGCTTTATGCAGTTTTTGAGAATGAAGGTCTAGTGCAGGATGATATAAGCAGCAGACTTAGCATGGATAAGGCTTTTGTTACCCGAGAATTGAATGCATTAAGTGATTCAGGCTTGATTCATCGTTTAAAGGATCCACAGGATCATCGTAGAAACCATATCTTCCTTACTGAGGAAGGTAGAACTGTTGGTGAAGCTATTGTGAAAATCGAGGATGAGTGGGTTAAGATGGCGTATAATGGTTTGTCTAACCACGAGTTAGGAGAACTGAGAGTATATGCTGAACGTATTACCAATAATCTTCGCAATGCTTGACAGTGATATTTCAATGGCAGGATGGTGTAGACTTCCCTGAGAAAAAAGTTGCCATGTAATAAAAATAGTGTTAAAATACATGGTACAGCCGAGAAGGAGAGAGTAGTCTATTTGCAGACTTATAGAGAGTGCCGGAGTGTGGTGGAACCGGAACAGTATCAAATGGATGAAGTTCGCTCTGGAGCTATTCTGGTGAAGAGATGTAGTCAGGACGTTTTCCGCGTTAAGGAGCTAATTAAGTAAAAATTAGGGTGGTACCGCGAACTGCAAGAATTTGCCTTCGCCCCTAGCTATGGGGGCGGGGGCTTTTTTGTTGCTCTACTCCCGGATATATTAAGGAGGATAATATGGAAGAAAAGATTGAACAGCTGCGGCAGGAAGCTGCTCAGGCTGTAAAGCAGGCAGTGAGCAGCCTTGGTGATCTCAATGACATTAGAGTCAAATACCTTGGCAAAAAGGGTGAATTGACAAGTATTCTAAGAGGTATGGGTCAGCTGTCCAAGGAGGATCGCCCTCGTATTGGTCAGATCGTAAATGAGGCACGCCAGCAGTTGGAGCAGCTGATTGCCGAGAAGAATGAGGAGCTCCGTGCAAAGGAGCTGCAGAAGCGTCTGGCAAATGAGAAAATCGATGTTACCTTGCCAGGACGTCGCGCTCCTCGTGGTCATATGCATCCTTTGACGATGACCTTGATGGAAATCAAAAATATCTTTATGAAGATGGGTTTTACCGTAGAAGTTGGTCCAGAAATCGAGAAGGAGTATTATAACTTTGAGGCACTAAATCTGCCAAAGGATCATCCAGCTCGTGACATGCAGGATTCCTTCTATATTAATGAAGATATTCTCATGCGCTCTCAGACTTCTCCGGTACAGGCTAGAACTATGGAGGCCCATGAGCCCAATAGCCCAATCCGCATGATTGCTCCAGGTCGAGTATATCGTCGTGATGATTATGATGCTACTCATTCTCCGATGTTTACCCAGATTGAGGGCATGGTTATTGATAAAGGTATCAGTCTGGCTGATTTGAAAGGTACTTTGGAGAATTTCTTGAAGCAAATCTTCAATGATAAGGTAAAGGTACGTTTCCGTCCAAGCTTTTTCCCATTTACTGAGCCTAGTGCTGAGGTTGATATTTCCTGCGTTATGTGTCAGGGCAAGGGATGTCGAGTTTGTAAGGGTACCGGCTGGCTGGAGATTCTTGGCTCTGGTATGATTCACCCCAATGTGCTAAAAATGAGTGGCTACGATCCTGAAAAGGTTAGTGGTTTTGCCTTCGGTCTTGGTGTAGAGCGCATTGCTATGCTGCGTTATGGTATCGAGGATCTGCGCTTGTTCTATGACAATGATTTGAGATTCTTAAAGCAGTTCTGGTAATAGGGAGGATTGAAAAATGCAGGTATCTATAAAATGGCTTCATGATTATATAGATTTCACAGAAACCGCCGAGGAGTTGGCTGATAAGCTGACTATGGCAGGTATTCCTGTGGAAAATGTGATTCGTGCCGATGAAGGTCTGGACAAGGTTGTTACCGGTAAGGTAGAGACTATTGTACCTCATCCAGACTCTGATCATATGTTTATTACCACTGTGAATGTGGGACAGGCTGAACCGGTTCAGATTGTTACTGGTGCTCAGAATGTACGTCAGGGTAATATTGTTCCTGTAGCCTTGGTGGGAGCCAAGCTGCCAACTGGACAGAAAATTTCCAAAGGCAAGCTGAGAGGTGTTCCTTCTAATGGTATGTTGTGCTCAGCTGATGAGCTGAAGCTGGACACCTCTAATATGAGTGATGAGCAGCTGAATGGTATCTATATTTTGCCAGAGGACACTCCTGTTGGCGTGGCAGTTACAGAGGTGTTGGGCCTGGATGATGTAATACTTGAATTTGAGCTGACTGCCAATAGAGGGGATTGCTTCAGTGTTTTTGGCTTGATTCGCGAGGTGGCTATTCTTACAGGGAATGAGCCAAAGTGGCCAGAAATCAAAGTTAATGAGGATGATGCAGCCAAGGCTGCTGATATGATTGAGATTGGCATAGAGGCTCATGATTTGTGCAGCCGCTTCTCCGGCCGCGTGCTGAAGAATGTAAAAATCGGTCCTTCTCCTAAGTGGATGCAGCAGCGTTTGGAAGGTGCTGGTATTCGTGCCATTAACAATGTAGTTGATGTTACTAATTTTGTTATGGTAGAGCTGGGACAGCCTATGCATGCCTACGATTATGATGAAATCGCAGGGCACAAGCTGGTGGCTCGTCAGGCTGTAGAGGGTGAAAACCTTCATACATTGGATGATTCTCAGCGTTTGGCCAAAGGAACAGAGTTGGTAATTGCTGATGCTGAGAAAGCTGCTGGCCTGGCCGGTGTTATGGGTGGCTTGGAAACAGAGGTTACTGAGAAAACCACTGCCATTGTTTTGGAGGCTGCCTGCTTTAATGGCCCAAGCATTCGTCGTACCTCTAGAGGCTGTGGCCTTCATTCTGAGGCATCTGGACGTTTTGAGCGTGGTACTGATGTAACCGGTACAATTCGTGCTCTGGATAGAGCTGCTCAGCTGTTGCAGGATATGGGCGCCTGCACTGTTACCCAGGGGGTAGTAGATGTATATCCAACAGCCAAGGAGGCTGTTCATGTAAAATTTACTCCTGAGCAGATTAACAGTCGTTTGGGTACTAATTTGCCAGCTGACAAGATGATTGATATTTTGGAGAAGCTTTATTTTAAGGTTTCTGAGGCAGGCAGTGGTGTATATAGTGTAGAGGTGCCATCTTGGCGTAATGATGTAACCTTTATGGAGGATCTCTCTGAGGAAATCGCTCGTATTTATGGCTTTGATAATATTCATTCTACTACACCACGAGGCAATGTTACTCAGGGAGGACAGAAGCCTGCTCAGATGTTTGAGGATAGATTGAAGCTTACCTTGAGCCATATGGGGCTAAGTGAGGAGGTTTCCTTTAGCTTTACCAATCCTGATATTTTTGATAAGATGGAAATTCCTCAGGAGAGCAGTCTGCGGAAGGCTATTCCTATTATGAACCCGCTTACTGATGAATTCCCTCTGGTTCGTACTACTTTGTTGGGCAGTGTTCTTGAAAATGCTGTGCGCAATCTCTCCCGTAAGAATGAGGATATCAAAATCTTTGATGTTGCACCTGTATTTTATCCCAAGTCATTGCCACTGACGGATCTGCCTAGAGAGGTTGTCAAGGTGGCCGGCTTTATGACAGGTCGCCGCAACCCTGTAAGCTGGAGCAATGACAGTGAAATGATTGATTTCTACGATGCCAAGGGTATTATAGAGGATCTGTTAGAGATTCTCTCCATTAAGCGCTATCAGGTAGAAGCTGGAGAATATACTGCTATGCATCCAGGCAAAACTGCTCTCTTCAAGAAGGGCAAGGAGGTTATTGCTGCAGTAGGTGAGCTGCATCCAAAGGTTGCTGAGAACTTTGGTATTAGCAAGAAGGCATATATCTTTGAGATGGATCTTTTGACCTTGATGAAGTATAAATCTGAAAAGACCAAAACAGAGGCGCTGCCTAAATATCCAAGTACCTGCCGTGATTTGGCTATGCTGGTAGATGAAAATGTCAGCGCAGCGGAGATTGAGCGTACCATTGCGAAAAACGGCGGTGAGTATTTTACGGATGTTACCCTCTTTGATGTATATCAGGGCAAGCAGGTTGCTTCTGGCAAGAAGTCTATGGCCTTCAATATTCAGTTCCAGTCTAATGATAAGACTTTAACTGATGCCGAGGCTGATCAGGGCTTCAATCAGATATTGGAAGCTGTCAAGAAGGAGTTTGACGCTGAGCTGAGAGGATGATTCCTATGGCAAAACAAGCAGAAGTAATCATTCTGGGCAACCGCTATAAGCTGACTACGGATAAGGAGGAGGAGGGCTGGCTTGAGAAGCTGGCTGCTGATTTTAATGGCAGAGTGGACAAGATTGCTGGTGGCAACCGACGTTTCAATCCTCTTAATGCCAGTATTCTGATAGGGCTTCAGCTAGAGGAGGAAATGTACAATCTGAAGCAGGAAGCCCGTCTGGCTTATGAAAGAATTAAACAGCAGCATGATGATATTCTCAAGCAGCAGCAATCTTCATATGAACAGCGATTGCTGCAGGAAAAATCCCAATGTGAAAAGCTGTTATCAGAGCAAAAAGCAGAATATGAGGCTAAGCTTCTAAAGGAGAGAAAGACCTATGAGGCAAGATTGTCTGCTCAGAATTCTCAGCATAGTACCGCTATGCGAGAGTTGAGGGAACTGCATGCTCAGGCGTTAAGTAAACAACAGCGGGACTATGCAGCGGAAATAGCCAATCTGAAATCTAGTCACGAGGCGGCTTTAACGGAGCTGCAGGCTGCCAAGGAAAGACAGGCTGCAGGTTTTAGAAGTGAGTTGGCTAATAAGGCTTCTCAGCAGGAGGCAGCTCTAAAGTCCCTGCAAGAAAAATATGAGAAGTTACAGAAGGATTATGATGAACTGATGGAATTGCTGGATGATGCCTAAATAGCTATTAGGTAGGTCTGAAATTCCTAGCGTACTGAGGCCAGTAAAATTATACGAGAAAAGACCATTGTGGCAACTGTAATGTGTAGTGCTTCCAAATGGGGTTGTGAACCTAGGGATGCTACGAGGCAGAAACAGGAACTATAATGGTCTTTTGGCATATTTTATCTATTTTGGGCAAGCTGCCCCATACTGGCAGAGGCCAACACTGGCACATGAATGGATCTGCCAGCGGGCAGAATGCCTTCCATGGGCAGTCCATTAATATCTGAGATGGCTTCTACGAGTTTCTCCCGGTCATACTCGTTGACAGTATATCTTCCGGCAATTGAGTGTATGGTATCTCCCGTGCGGATAGTAACAGTATCAAAGCTGCTACATCTAAGGTATTCATTGTTTAAATGCAGTGGGCTGAAAGCAGCAAAGAAAATAAGGGATATAACGAATATTTTTTTCATGGTGAACAGCTCCTTTAACAGCTAATTTGGCCTGTTATTAATATTGTGTCGCTGAAGTTCTAAACGCAGAAAATTAGAAAATGCTACATATTGTCTGCAAAAAGACTTTTGAGAAACTTTTTTCCGGAAAGAGGAGTTCGCAATATGTTTGTTTGATTATATAATAACACGAAGTAATGTTCTTGACAAGTATTTTCGAAACAAATTTACGAAATTTTTATAGCAAAAAACAATAAAATGTATTTTTGTAAATAAATCTTGCAACTAATTACGGCAAATACTATAATGAGAAATGGTACTTTAAAAGAAATAAAAAATTTCTTTAAATACAGGAGGGTTACTATGATTAAATTGACTATGCCGGATGGATCTATCAGAGAAGCAGAGGCAGGCATTACTGCCCTGGAGCTGGTAAAGTCTATTAGCAACAGCTTGGCTAAGAAGGTTTTGGCTGTAAGTATTGATGATAAAGTTATGGATTTGACAACAGTATTGGACAAGGATGTTGCTGTTCAGTTTTTGACCTTTGAAGATGAAGGGGGACGTCATGCCCTCCGTCATACTGCATCTCATATTTTGGCTCAGGCTGTGAAGCGTCTGTACAAGGATGAAAATGTTCAGCTGGCCATTGGACCTGCTATTGAAAATGGTTTCTACTATGATATTGACATGGAGAAGCGCCTTACCGATGAGGATTTGAAGGACATCGAAAAGGAAATGCACAAGATTGTCAAGGAGAACCTGAAGCTGGAGCGCAGGCTGGTTAGCCGTCAGGAAGCTCTGGATATGTTCACCAAGGCTGGTGAGAACTACAAGGTAGAGCTGATTAATGATTTGCCAGAGGATGCAGAGATTTCTCTGTATGTTCAGGGTGAGTTTACTGACCTTTGTGCAGGCCCTCATGTAGTTTCTACAGGCAAGGTAAAGGCTTTGAAGCTGCAGAGTGTGGCTGGTGCTTACTGGCGTGGTAGTGAAAAGAACAAGATGCTGCAGCGTATCTATGGTACTGCCTTTGAAAAGAAGGATGATTTGGATGCTTATCTGAAGATGCTGGAGGAGGCTGCCAAGCGTGATCATCGCAAGCTGGGTAAGGAGCTGGATCTCTTTAGCATTCATGAGGAAGGCCCAGGCTTCCCATTCTTCCATCCAAATGGTATGATTGTCCGCAATGAGCTGATTAATTACTGGCGTGAGGTACATCGCCGTTATGGCTATCAGGAAATCAGCACCCCTATGATTCTGAATCGTGAGCTGTGGGAGCGTTCCGGTCACTGGGCTCATTACAAGGAGAATATGTATTTCACTCAGATTGATGGGGAGGATTACGCTATCAAGCCTATGAACTGCCCAGGCGGTATGCTGGTATACAAGACTCAGCAGCATAGCTATCGTGATCTGCCTCTCCGGGCTGGTGAGCTGGGATTAGTGCATCGTCACGAGTTGTCTGGTGCTCTGCATGGCTTGTTCCGCGTGCGCAACTTCACTCAGGATGATGCTCATATCTTTATGATGCCAAATCAGATTGAGGAAGAGATTCAGAATGTTATCAACCTCTTTGATGAAGTATATAGCACCTTTGGCTTGACTTATCATGCTGAATTGTCCACTCGTCCTGAGGATTCCATGGGCTCCGATGAGATGTGGGAGCTGGCTACCAATGGCCTTCGTAATGCCTTGGAGCATCGTGGTTTGGATTACGTAGTGAATGAGGGTGATGGTGCCTTCTATGGTCCAAAGATTGATTTCCATCTGAAGGATTCTATTGGCCGTACCTGGCAGTGTGGTACTATTCAGCTTGATATGCAGCTGCCTGAGAAGTTTGACCTGACTTACATTGGTGAGGATGGACATAAGCATCGTCCAGTTATGATTCATCGTGTAGTATATGGCTCTATTGAGAGATTCATCGGTATCCTTATTGAGAACTATGCCGGTGCATTCCCAACCTGGCTGGCTCCAGTACAGGCAAAGATTCTGCCTATTACCGATAAGCATATGGATTATGCCTTTGAGTTGAAGAAGAAGATGTTTGATTTGGGGCTCCGCATAGAGGTAGACGACCGCAATGAAAAGGTTGGCTACAAGATGCGTGAGGCTCAGGTTAAGAAGGTTCCATATATGCTGGTAGTTGGCGATCAGGAAATGGAATCTGGTACTGTTAATATGCGTCGTCATGGTGAGAAGGAAACCACTACTATGACTGTTGATGAGTTCATTCAGTATATCCAGAAAAATATTGCTGAAAAATCTCAGAAATATTAATTTGGGGTGTTGACATATCCAAAAGGGTATGCTATTATAATGCAAGTGATTGAAGCAGAAGGCGCCACCTTCTCACCTGATGGCTGCAGGCCATACGGGTATGTAGTGAATACTTATGGAGGTGGCTTTGTGCCGCCTCCATTTTTTGTTGGCGGAGCTGCTGACACTGCCGTTGAAATATCTATCAGGAGGTGTATTTAAATAGCTAAGGAAATTGCAAGAATCAATGAGGAAATCCGGGTTCGTGGCGGAGAGATCCGTGTAACAGATGTTGAGGGACAGACTCTCGGTATTATGCAGGTGCGTGATGCATTGCACATGGCCATGGAACAGCATCTGGATCTAGTGGAGATTGCTCCAAAGGCAAAGCCACCTGTTTGCCGTATCATGGACTTTGGCAAATATAGATATGAACAGCAGAAGCGGGAGAAGGAAGCCCGTAAGAAGCAGAAGGTTATCTCTATCAAAGAGGTAAAACTGCGTCCGAATATTGAACAACATGATTTTGACGTCAAGCTGAAGAATGCAGTTCGTTTCCTGGAAGAAGGAAACAAGGTCAAGGTTACTATTATGTTCCGTGGCCGTGAGCTGTCTCATCCAGAGCTGGGCCGTGAAATTCTCGGCCGGGTTGCTGAACAGCTGAAGGATTCAGTATCTATTGAAAGAGATGCTAAGCTTGAAGGTAAAAATATGATTATGATTTTGGCCCCAAAGGCCCCATCTAAGGGAGGAAAACAGTAATGCAGAAGATGAAGACTCGCAGAGCTGCTGCAAAGCGCTTTACTTTAACTGGTAGTGGCGAAATTAGAAGAAACAAGGCTTATAAGAGCCACATTCTGGAGAAGAAGTCTCCAAAGCGTAAGCGCAATCTGCGTAAGGCTGCTCTGGTAGTTGCTGCTGATAAGAAGCGCGCTATGAAGTGCCTGCCATACGCATAATATCGTTGTAGAAGCTTGAATTTGAGGAGGATAAGAACATGCCAAGAGTTAAGACTGGTGTGACTGCACATAGAAGACATAAGAAGATTTTGAAGCTGGCTAAGGGCTATAAGGGTTCCAAGAGCAAGCAGTTTAAGAAGGCTAATGAGACCGTTATGAAGGCTCTCTACTATGCACGTCGCGATCGTCGTGCTAAGAAGGGCGTTTTCCGTCGTCTCTGGATTGCTCGTATCAATGCTGCTGCTCGTGCTAATGGTATTTCCTACAGCCGCTTGATTGCTGGCTTGACCAAGGCTGGTGTTGAGGTAAACCGCAAGATGCTGGCTGACTTGGCTATCAGCGATGCAAATGCATTTGCACAGATGGTAGCTGTTGCTAAGGAAAACCTCTAATAGAGAGAAAAATTAGGAGCTGCTTCGGCAGCTCTTTTTTTGTAATAGGGGTGTGTTAATTGCAGAAATTATCTATGAAAGAAATGCTCTCTATAGGTTTTATGGTTTTCTCCATATTCTTTGGAGCAGGTAATCTTATTTTTCCACCTTTGCTGGCTCAAAATGCTGGTACTAATTATCCTATGGCTGTTGCAGGCTTTCTTACCACGGGTATTGGTTTGCCGCTGTTAGGGTTGATTGCTATCGTTAAGGTTAGCGGCAAATATACTGAATTGGTGGAGAAAAGGGTTCATCCCTGGTTTCGTATCATTACCTTTGGCCTTCTATATTTGGCTATTGGCCCATTATTTGCTGTACCAAGAACAGGAGCTGTTTCCTTTGAAATAGGTATTCGTCCTTTTCTGGCAGTAGATAGCATTGCTGAGGGACAGTATATATATACTGCTGTCTTTTTTGCCTTGACCTATTTCTTTGCAGCCAATCCTAGCCGTTTAGTAGATACCGTAGGCAAGATATTAAGTCCAGTGTTATTGCTGTTTTTGTGTGTGCTGTTTGCGAGAACCTTTTATAGCCCTATAGGTGAAATATTGCCACCGGTGGATCAGTATATAGAGGCTCCTTTTGCTTCTGGATTCACGGATGGCTATTTGACCATGGACTTGCTGGCTGCCTTGGCTGTAGGCGGGTTGGCCATATCAGCCGTTAAGGCCAAGGGAATTACGGAGCAAAAGGCGATTTATAGAACCTGTATCAAGGCTTGTTTGGTGGCTATTGTTCTCATGGGGGCTGTATATACTGCTTTAGCTTATCTAGGGGCTACCTGTCCAGCTGTACTGGGGTATTCTGCTAATGGAGGCATTATACTTTCTTCCGCTACTTATGTATTCTTTGGGGATGCTGGCAAGCTGGTATTAGCCTTTATTATAGGTTTTGCCTGTCTGACCACCAGCATTGGTGTAAGCGCTGCTTTTGCCAGCTACTATCAATTTGTATCAGATGGTAGATTGGGCTACAAAAAGCTGTTGTTGGGAGCCACCATATTCAGCTATTGGGCTGCTAATATGGGCTTGACGGAGTTGATTCGCATATCTGTACCATTTTTGGTAGCACTTTATCCGATTTTTATAGTGCTGGTTATTTTGTCTCTATGTGATGAAATCTTACAGAAAAGTGCCTTGGTCTATCGTTTGAGTATAGGTATGACCTTGCCCTTTAGTATTTTAGATGGCTTACAGGCAGCTGGTATTTCTCTGCCAGGAATACATGATTTGTTAGTGGCATATCTACCTCTATACACCGTTAATTTGGGGTGGCTTTTGCCGGCCTTGATCGGAGGTATAGCAGGATTGCTTTGGAATATGCTGCATAACTCCCATCAGACTGCATAATGAGAGGTTATGAAATCATTACGTCGTTCTTTTTCTAAAGGACGGCGTTCTTTTTTTGCTTTTTAGCAGGATTTTTGCATTTTTTGTGGAAATATATATTATCAGAAAGGTGTGATTTATATGAACAAGATTATTACTATAAGTCGTGAATTTGGTAGTGGCGGTCGTGAATTTGGCTGTCGTCTGGCTGAGAATTTGGGTATCAAATACTATGATAAGGAGATAATATCAAAGATTGCCAGCAAGGCGGATTTGTCTGAGGGTTATGTTAAAGAGGTAGTGGAGAAGCGCCCTATGCCTTTGTTCCCTATGACAATTGGGGCTACATTTGCTGCCGTAGGTGTATATTACCCATTGATGGTAGAGGAATCTGTTTATACGGCTCAAACCGAGGTGCTGCAGGAGCTGGCAGAGCAGTCTGATTGCGTTATTGTTGGCCGTTGTGCAGATTACATTCTGCGTGACTACAATCCGTATAAGATCTTTATTTATGCAGATATGCCTTCTAGAATTGCTAGATGTATGGATAGGGCTGCTCCGGATGAAAAGCTGAGCGAAAAGGAAATGAAGAAAAAAATAAATAACGTGGATGAAAGCCGTGCCAAGTATTATGATTTTTATACTGGCCAAAAGTGGGGAGCTCGTCAGAACTATAATGTTTGTATCAATACTACAGATATGGATATCAAGAAGCTGGCTGAAGCCTATAGCCATATGTTAAAATAGGATTGAATGTATAGTTGAGCCTCCGGAGGGGATGGCTGATTTCTGACGGAGGCCTGTGTGTTGAGGAAGGAGAATACATTGAAGGATTTAGAGCGTATAGAAAGTCCTGCTAATAGTAAGTTGAAGCTGGTAAATAAGCTGCATAATCATAAATACCGCAAGGAAGAAAATCTCTTTGTGGCAGATGGGGTGCGTTTGGCTGAAATGGCTATCCAGGCTCAGTGGCCAGTAAAATTTGCTCTGGTGGCTGCCGAGTCCTTGACTAATCCAAGGATAGTCAAGGCAATAGAGGATTTGCAGGCGAGAGAATGTCCTGTATATCAGCTGACTCAGGAGCTTTATAGCAAGATATCTGATACGGTCAATGGACAGGGATTGCTGCTGGTAATGGGACAACGTCTCTTTACTTGGCAGGAGGTCTTGACTGGCAGGGAAGGTGAGGCTCCTTTACTGGCTGTACTGGATGGTATTCAGGATCCTGGCAACGCTGGCAATATTATTCGTACAGCAGACGCTCTTGGCTGTACAGGAGTTATATGTTTGACAGGGACAGTGGATTTGTTTAGTGACAAGGTGGTAAGGGCCTCTATGGGCTCGATATTCAATATTCCTTTTTTGGATAATGTATCTAGAGGTACCTTTGTGGATGCCTGTCATGATAATGATGTGATCATGGTAGCTACAGCTTTGGATAAACTTTCCTTGAAGCATTATCTGGCAGAATATAATAGCCCTACGGCAGTGGTGTTTGGCAACGAGGGCAATGGTGTTTCTCAGGAACTTATGGAGGCTGTAGATAGAAAGGTTTATATTCCTATGTCCGGTAAAGCTGAATCCCTAAATGTAGCTTCAGCAGCGGCTATTGTACTGTATGAGGCCAATAGGCAGAGAGCAATTCTCTAAAAATGGCAAAATAAAATGGATGCTATTTATGACTTGCATAGTCGCAATAGCATCCATTTTTTATTTTTTAGCTGATGGTGACAGATGGACGATCTAGAACGGTAGAAAGTACAATAATGGAATGAGTTTTGCTAACACCTGGCTGAGCTTTGAGGCGATTCAAAAGCTCTGCCAAAGTAGAAGTATTGCTGGTTTGTACCTTCAGGGTATATTCATAATTGCCAGTAATGCGGAAACATTCCTTGATGTCTTTTTCGGTGGAAACATAGTCCACAAAATCGTCAGCATTGCGCTGCAACTTGAAGCCAATCTGAACCAGAGCCATAAGTTGCTTGTCAACCAGAGAAGGATTGAGCATGGCAGTAAATTTCTGAATGACACCAGAGGCCTCCAGCCTTTTGACACGTTCGCTAACAGCTGGCATGGACAGGGAAACAGCCTCGCTTAGGCTTGAGATAGTCGCTCTGCCGTTTGCCTGTAACAGTCGCAGCAGCTCTTTGTCTATTTTGTCCAATTTGTACATGAAATCAACTCCTATTAAAATCAAGGGAATAAATATTGCTAGGATTGTACAATATATTTGTTATTATTATAAAGGTTATCTCTATAAAAGTAAATAAATATTTTGTTTTTGCGACAGAAAAGAGCAGGCAGGAGACGATGACCCCTGACCTGCTCTTGACTTAAATTGGGAGATATACCTTATTGATGAATTAAATTAAGCATCCTTGCGGAAGACTGTTACCCTCAGGAAGAGGAATAGGAAGATAGCTGCGAAAACAAAGCCCATAGGATAGCTAATGGATGTTGACAGCTGCAAACCCTCCTTGGCCTGCATAATATAGGTAGTAGTTACTACGGACATGAAGGTAGCAGGAATGGCCGCTATCAAATATGCTTTAGAGCCCTTGAATTTACGGTACATATAGACAGCACCGGTCCACAAAACAATCATAGCAAGGGTTTGGTTAGTCCAGGCAAAATAACGCCATACAATTGTGAAATTAATTTGAGAAAGAAGACCGCCTACAGCCAGCAGAGGTACAGCCAGATAGAGACGCTTGGTTTTGTTGCTCTGATCCAGACCAATCCAATCAGCCAGAGTTAAGCGAGCGGAACGGAAGGCAGTATCGCCAGAGGTAATAGGGCAGGCGATAACACCAAGCATAGCCATAACGGCACCTGCATAACCCATGAAACCTACGCAGATTTCGTATACAGCCTTATTCTGACCAACATCAGCCATAGCCTGCATCAATCCACCAGTGCTCTCATAGAAGGTAACACCAGCAGCTGCCCATACCAGAGCGATAACACCTTCTGCTACCATGGCACCGTAGAACACAGGACGAGCCATACGCTCACTCTTCAGACAACGAGCCATCAAAGGAGACTGAGTGGAGTGGAAGCCAGATACAGCACCACAGGCTACTGTAATGAACATAAGAGGCCAGATAGGCAGATCTTTTGGATGCAGATTCTGCAAAGTGATTTCAGGCATGGTGTGACCACCAACACCAATCAGCATAGCAAACATGATACCAAAAGCCATAATCAGCAGACAGGCACCGAATAATGGGTAGAAACGAGCAATCAAGGTGTCAATTGGCAGTAATGTAGCCAAGAAGTAGTAAGTCAAAACAACCAGCAGCCACATGGTTGGATCCATTCCAGTCAGCATAGCCAATAGGTTAGCAGGACCAGTCATAAATACAGTACCTACCAAAACCAGCAGGACAACGGAGAAAAGACGCATCAATTGCAGCATGAAGCGGCCTAAATAATGACCAACAACCTCAGAAATACTTTTGCCGTTTTCTCGGAGAGAAATCATACCGGACATGTAATCGTGCACGCCGCCAGCGAAAATCGTACCAAAAACAATCCAGAGATATACGCTTGGTCCCCAGAGAGCACCGCCTAAAGCACCAAATATTGGACCGAGCCCGGCAATATTCAACAGCTGAATCATAAATACCTTCCAGGTTGGAAGCGGAATGTAATCAACACCATCGTTAATACGCACAGCAGGTGTTGGTTCATCAGTTGGTTTGAAGATGGTGTCTACCAGCTTGCCATAAACGAGAAAGCCGATTATCAGCATAGCAAGACATCCAAGAAAAGAATACATAAAAAATACCCCCTTAAATAATACCTATCATTTCTCTATGTATGAAAAATTAAAAACTGTTAACCCCAGCATACATTGCTTTTCCATACAGGCACGACGCTTATGTCAGTGCAAAATGATGATAAAAAATATTTATTACGACATAATAATAGCACTGCTGTTGATAAATGTCAAAAAATTCTCAATAAAATTAAGAAAATATCTTTACTGCATTTTACAGCCAATGAGAAAATTTTCCTGTAAATTTCTGCCAAATTTTATTTTATGATATATATATTTAGGCTATGGAATTTGTGGCCCCAATGTCACCTAAAATTGATGTATTTGTACTACCTTGTAAAATGACATATGTCAAAAATAAAGTTGACATACAGGGAACAACTATTATAAGATTAGAACAAGAAGGATTGAGCAGCATTTTCCCTTAAATATAGGGATTAGGCTGTAGAAATTGTAAAAGAGCTGTAGCAAAGGAGGTTTTTACTATGGCAGTTGTAAATATTACTAAGGAAAATTTTCAGCAGGAGGTGCTGGATGCTTCTCAGACCGTGTTGGTAGATTTCTGGGCAACTTGGTGCGGTCCATGCCAGATGATGGGGCCTGTTCTGGAGGAATTGGCAGAAAAGCATCCAGAAATCAAGGTTGGCAAGGTTAATGTAGATGAGCAGCCTGATTTGGCTATGAATTTCCAGATTGATGCAATTCCGGCCCTGATGGTATTCAAGGATGGTAAGACTGTGGCTCAGACTGTTGGCGCTCAACCTGTGGAAAATCTGGAAAAAATGCTCTAAGGTGATTGATTATGGCTAGACCTACAAAATGCCGACGTATTTGCCATATGCCTGTGGTAAAGGAATTTGCACCTTCCTGTCAGCAAGAGACTGAGGAGCCTATTATCCTGAATCTGGATGAATATGAAACTATCCGTTTGATGGATAAGGAGGGAATGTCCCAGCAACAATGCAGTATTCGCATGGGGGTAGCTAGAACCACAGTACAGAAAATATACGAGGCAGCGCGCCACAAGGTAGCTGATGCCTTAGTGGAGGGCAGAACATTGCGCATCGAAGGAGGAGATTTTCATCTTTGCGATGGCAATGATTGTTTGGAACAGGAATGTTTTAAACGCTGTGGTCATGGCTGTTATTGTGGTAAACATTGCTGCCACCAAATAAAGTAAACGAGAAATATGTTTCTGATGGATTAAATGAATACAAAATAAAACATGATGATATGCCATATAGTTTTCTGAAAGAATGCACTAAGGTATATCATCATGTTTTTTAGTTATTTGTTTTTTCTGGTAGTTATATAGAGTACGGGCAAGATAATCAAAATAGTACCTGCTATTTCTGGCAGTTGGAACAATACGTCCAGCAGCAAAACAGAAAATACAATAGAGGCAAGAGGTTCTACTGCATTGAGAATACTTGCTTCTTGAGGTAGAATATATTTGGTGCTGGTTACATAGGCCCAGAATGCTACAGCTGTACCTAATACACAAATTATGAGGCTATAATGTACGCCTCAAATCATTTATTTGTAAAATAATGAAATTTTTTCCAAAAAACTATTGACAATGATTAGTTTCCCCTCTATAATAATCAATGTTGCGAGGCGTTAAGGCCTCAAGGAAATGTCTCACTAGCTCAACTGGTAGAGCATCTGACTCTTAATCAGCAGGTTCGGAGTTCGAGTCTCCGGTGGGACACCATTTTCTATCTGTGATATGTATCATGGCAATATGTCTCACTAGCTCAACTGGTAGAGCATCTGACTCTTAATCAGCAGGTTCGGAGTTCGAGTCTCCGGTGGGACAC
>CAKPVW010000017.1 GCA_934196075.1 uncultured Anaerovibrio sp. | reverse complement strand
TGAATGAGTTTAGCAGCGTGAGGCACATTTACATAGCGCGAGCGTGCCGGGAAGGGTATTTGCCATGCCTCAGTAAACAGTATTGTGAACAATCTATAACCTCTACAAATCAGATATTTAATGAATTGAAATACTTATACTAAAACAGCCGTCTTCTATATACAGAAGGCGGCTGTTTGTATATTTAGATTAATTTAGTAATACGGCATTGCTGGGCAATGGTATGAGATGTTAATTTGCTAATGCTATCCATAAGGCTGTAGTGGAAACTGCCAGGGCCATGGGCGAGATAAATATCATGGATGTTTTCCCCAGCAATACCAAGAAGCAGACAGGACAATATAGCGGCTATGGTATTATTGGGCTGTTGGGAATGAGAACTGAGACCATGAGTTGCAGCTAGGCAGGCTCCAGCCAATACATTGTTCATACAGCCAGTACCCGTAATGGAAGCAAGAGCAGCGCTTCCATTGGCAATGCTATAAGCCTCCTTGGAGGATACCACCAAATCTATAGGGCCAGTTGCCAAAAGAACTGTATTATATTCCTGAGCCTGTTTTTGGAAAATACCAGCATATTCCAAAGCATTTTCCCTAGTAACCATTTCTTTTTGTCCAGCTTCTATCCCCATGCCTGGGGTGGTAGACAGGCCAAGCAGGGTTCGCAGTTCAGAAATATTGCCCTTGATAATATCGGGAACAGCTATATGCATCAGTTCTTGGGCATATTTTTGACGAAGGTGACTACAGGATAACCCCACTAAATCAAGAACAAAGGGAATTCCCTTTCTCTTGGCAACATCAGCAGAAATTTTCATAGAAGCCATACGAGCATCTGTAATATTCCCTAGATTCAAGGCCAATCCCTTGGCTATGGCAGTGATTTCTGCCACCTCCTCAGGATGTTCCGCCATAATAGGTCTTGCTCCTATAGCCAAAAGAATATTGGCACAATCATTGATAGAAATAGGATTAGTAATGCAGTGAATCAGGGGAGCTTCCTGCTTTATGCAGCTTAGCAATGCCTCAAAATGATGCTCCAGTATCATCTCTCCCTGAGACAGAGAACAAGAATTATCTGCGGTATTTGTCATAAATAGCAGCTCCTAACTTCTGTTGAATATTTTGCAGAGAACCATTTCTTTTCATAACGCTTAGCAGGACAAAGGCGATGGAGCCGCCAATAAGGGTGCCAGCAATAAAGGAAGGAACATAGAACATCCAAGTTAGATCGCTGCGTCCCCAGAGCAAAGCCATAACAGGATAGGAAATAATGGCACCGATAATGCCTGTACCAATCACCTCTCCTAGACAAGCAAAAATCAATTTGCCTTTAGAGGCTCTGTAAAGCAGACCTGACAAGGCAGCTCCGAAAATCGCTCCGGTGAGAGCCAAAGGAGGAATACCCATAATGGTCATGCGGATAATGCCAATCAGCAGGGCGCAGATAAAGGCTTCCAAGGGCCCTAGCAATACTGCACAGGTTATATTAATTAGATGAGCCATAGGGCACATTCCCTCGACACGAAGAATAGGGGAGATAACAACCCCCAAGGCAATCATCATACCCATAAATACTAAACGTAATAGCTTTGTGTGTGAATTCATAAAATCATATTCCTTTCAATTGTAACTCTGTCATCCATATATAATATATAGAACATATATCATTTTTTGTCAAGCCTAGATAGAAAAGTGGCTAAAATAACGTATACCTGTTCACTCAAGAAAAACATGGGAAAAACTTGAAAAAATCTCTAAAAAAACTTGACTTTAAGGTGGATATTTTATAGAATATTTCAAGTGAGCCGTGTACAGCCGCTTCCATTAGCCCCGGAGGCAATGACATAGCTTGCGAATAATTCCAAATTTTTACAAATAATCTGGGAGGGATATATCGCATGAAGACAACGTTTATGGCTAATGCTCAGAATGTAGAGCGTAAGTGGTATGTTGTAGACGCTGAAGGTCAGACTGTAGGTAGATTGGCCGCTGAAGTTGCAAAAGTTCTTCGCGGTAAACATAAACCAACCTTTACTCCGCATGTTGATACTGGCGATTTCGTTATCGTAATCAATGCAGAGAAGGCTGTATTCACTGGTAACAAATTGATTGACAAGACTTATTTCCGTCATTCCGGCTATAACGGTGGTACCACCTTTACTCCAGCTGGTCAGATGATGGAGAAGTTCCCAACTCGTGTTATTGAGCATGCTGTTCGTGGTATGCTGCCAAAGAACCGTCTTGGTGAGCAGATGTATAGAAAGTTGAATGTATATGCAGGTTCTGAGCATCCACATGCTGCACAGCAGCCAGAGGAGCTCAAGCTCAGCATTCGCTAATACTTGGTAAGGAGGAACATAAAAAATGGCATTAGTTAGCTACTACGGTACTGGCCGCAGAAAGTCTTCCGTTGCTAGAGTTCGTCTGGTTCCAGGTGAAGGCAAGGTGACTATCAATGGTCGCGCAATGGATGAGTATTTCGGCCTCAAGACTCTTGAGCTGATCGTTAGACAGCCTCTGGAGCTTACTGAGACTGTTGACAAGTATGATGTGATCGCAGATGTAAAGGGTGGCGGCGCTTCCGGTCAGGCTGGCGCTATCCGTCATGGTATCACCCGTGCACTGATGGTTTTGGATGGTGAGCTGCGTCCTGCTCTGAAGAAGGCTGGTTTTGTAACTCGTGATCCTCGTGAGAAGGAGCGTCGCAAGTACGGCTTGAAAAAGGCTCGTAAGGCGTCTCAGTTCTCCAAGCGTTAATTTTTATATTATTGCTTGTGAATCCCTGCAGGATGTCCTGCAGGGATTTTTTGCGTTATTAAAATTGTGAGATTTAGTAAAAAAATAAATAGACATAATTTCTAGAAAAATTAATTTTTTTTAATTTAAAAGAGGATTTTTGCATTGTGTGTAGAAATAAACATGTGTAGAGAAAATGTCCTAAACGCCATCTACGGAGTTGGCAGGGGCTATGTACATAAGTATGCCAAGATATAGCTGCATATTGTTTATTTGAGAAGGTAAATAATGTGAATTTGGGAAGAGAAAGCTGTATTTTCATACAAAATTTAAGGAGATGAACACAGTGAAGGGTAGAAGTTTTAGGATGATGCTATTAGCTTTAGCAACTGTATTTATGGTTGCTGGCTGTGGCGGTGATAACAGTGAAAAGGTGTCCAATCCAGATGGGGCGGTAGCCTTTGCAATTCATGAGCAGCCAGAGGGTATTCCAGAGAAGCTGTTGAATGGTGTAAAGGCTAAATCTGAGGGTGCTGGTTGGCAGTTTATTAGTGAGATTGCTGGAGGCAATGCCAATCTTCAGCTGGATCAGGTAAACAAGATGGTGGATGACAAGGTGGCAGCCATTGTGGTGATTGCTCAGAATGGTGACAGTATTGTGCCAGCTGTAAAGCGGGCCAATGAGGCGGGCATTCCTGTTATTGCCACCAACCGCGATATTAATGGCGGTGCTTTCACTAATGTAGTAAATAATGAGCGTCAGGCAGGGGAGCTGCAGGCTGATTATATGGCTGCCCATTTGCCTCAGAATGCCAAGGTGGTTTATATCAAGGGGGATATGACCGTCACCGCAGGTGTAGATAGATATGAGGGCTTTAAGGAAACACTCAAAGCCAAGCGTTCCGATGTAGAAATTATAGCTTCCAATAGTACCGGAGATTGGTCAGAGGCTCAGGGCATTAGAGAAATGTCCCTGTGGCTGGGAATGTATCCTCAGATTGATGGTGTTGCCTCTGCCAATGATAATATGGCCATGGGAGCTATTGCAGCTATGAAGGCAGCAGGTCGCTTTAATGATTCCATTATTGTCTGTGGTGTAGACAGTACTGGTGATGCTCTGGCTTCCATTGCCGCTGGGGAAATGAAGATGACTGTTAAGCAGGATGCTGACAAGATTGTAGAAACCATTATGGGGCTTTTGCAGCAGATAAAGCAGGGCCAGTCTCCAGAAAAGGGAAATGTGCTGGTGCCAATGATTGCCATTACCAAGGATAACTTGGCTCAGTACAAATAAGCAGGAGGAGCTAACATGAAAAATATTAGTGTAAAAACAAAAATCGTAGCTCTGGCTGCTATTATGCTGGTAATTACCTGTCTGGTAGCAGCAGCAGGGCTGTATTCTAATAACAAATCCAAGCAGGCTGTAGATACTATGTACAATTCCAATATGATGGCTACCCAGTATCTCACCCATGCAGATTCACAGCTGGCTACAGCAAACAAGGATATAGATTTTATTCTCCAGCAGAATTATAGTATAGATAATAGAAATATTCTTTTGGATGATCTGGCTGGCAGAATTGGCAATATTACCAAGGACATTGCTGAGGTAAAAAATGTAACCACTACGGAAAAGAGCCTTAAGATTATTGAAGGTCTGGAGGGGAAGTTGGCTGAGGCCACGAGCACCATTCAGGCTGCCAAGAAACTGGGCACAACTCCAGAGGATAAGCAGAAGATATATGCATCTTTGCAGATTGTAGATAGCATTGCTGGAGATTTGGCTACTCTCACCCCAGAGAATGTTTTGCAGGGCAAGCTCTTGTTCCAGGAAAGCAATGAAGCATATAATTTTGCTCTGATTGCCTTTGCCGTCATTATTATTTTAGGTTTGATAATTGGTATTTCTGCAGCCTATATTATTGCCAAAGGCATTGCCGATCCACTGCGTGATTCCGTAGAGCTTTTGGATGCAGTAGCTGATGGTGATCTGACCAGGGAGGTAGTACCAGAGCTTCTGGATAGACAGGATGAGGTTGGTACCATGGGCCAGGCTCTTAACCGAATGCAGCAATCTCTCCGTGAGGTATTGAGCACTGTTAGCCAGGAGGCAGATAATAGCGCCCAGATGGCAGAGGAGGTCTTTGAGCTGGTAAGTGCTTTGAACAGCAATGCTCAGGATATGTCTGCTGTTACTGAGGAAATGGCAGCCAGCATGGAGGAAACCGCTGCTTCCACCACCAATATTCAGGATTTGAGCCATGATATTCGTTCTCAGGTTGAGAATGAGGCTGACGAAGCCGCCAAGGGTGCTGAATATAGTAAGACTGTATTTAGCCGTGCTGATGTCCTGCATAAGGATATGGAGGCTTCCAAAACTGAGGCTCAGAAGGTATATAACGAAACCAAGGGCTCTCTGGAGAAGGCTATTGAGGCTGCCAAGGTGGCAGACAATATTGCGGAGCTGACTCAGGGAATTACGGATATTGCGGAGCAGACCAATCTGCTGGCTCTCAATGCAGCCATTGAGGCAGCTAGAGCCGGTGAACATGGCCGCGGCTTTGCCGTAGTAGCTGACGAGGTTCGCAAGTTGGCAGAGCAGTCTCAGTCAACAGCTGGAGAGATTCAGAACCTTACTGGCAGAGTTACCGGAGCGGTACAGAATCTGTCCCGCAGCTCCTTTGATTTGTTGAAATTCATGGAAGAAAATGTACATCGCAATTATGAAAAGATGACCAAGACTGCCGAGCAGTATCGGGAGGATGCGGAGTATTTCAACGAATTTGCTGGTAAGAGCAACAACTCGTCTAAGTCCATAGCTGAGTCTATTCAGACTATGTCCACCAGCATGGAGGAGATTACCAAGGCCACCAATGAGGGCGCTATTGGCAACAACAGCGTAGCAGAGCAGGTAGTATCTGTAGCTGAGAAGGCTAACAGTATTCTGGCCAAGGTGAATGTGTCCAAGGAAGGTGCAGACAAGCTGAAACAGCAGCTGTCCAGATTCAAAATTTAATTAACTGGCAATTTGGGCCATAGCAGTATTATCTACAATGCTGTTATGGCCTTTTGGTTGCAGGAATTTGACATTTCAACTTTTTGTTGACAAAAATTCTCATTGGGGTAAAATTAAATAGAAAGTTTTGTAGAAAATTGGAGGCTTTTTAATGACAAAAATTAATATATTCTCCGGCTTTTTGGGAGCTGGCAAAACCACATTAATTCAGAAGCTGATTGAGGATGGCTTCAAGGATAAAATTGCTCTTATCGAGAATGAATTTGGCGAAATCGCCATTGATGGCGGCTTTATGAAGGAAGCCGGGGTAGAAATCAAGGAATTGAATTCTGGTTGCATTTGCTGTTCCTTGGTAGGTGATTTTGAGCAGTCCCTGAAGCAGGTAATGGACACCTATCATCCAGAGCGGATTATTATTGAGCCATCTGGGGTAGGCAAGCTGTCTGATGTGAAGAAAGCTGTAGCCACTGTTCTTAGCGATGATGTGGTTATGGATGGCTGTATTGCGGTAGTTCATGCCAAGAAATGCAAGATGTATGCCCGTAATTACGGAGAATTCTTTATTGACCAGATTGCTCATGCAGACTGTGTAGTGCTTAGCCGCAGTCAGGATGTGACTGAGAAGAAGCTGGCAGAAACTATGGAGATTATCCGCAAGTACAATGAAAAGGCTCCAGTAGTCACAACTCCTTGGGAGGAAATCAGCGGACAGCAGATTCTCAGTGCCTTGGCCAATAGCCCATTGCTGTCTCTAGAGGAAGTACAGGAAGAGCAGGAGCACCACCATGATCACACATGCTGTAACCATGACCATGAACATCATCACGACCATGATTGCTGCGAACATGAACACCATGAGCATGACCATGAACACCATCACCATGAGGATGAGTGCCATGATCCTAATTGCAGCTGTCATGACCATCACCACGAGCATGATCATCATCACCACCACGCTGATGATGTCTTTGACAGCTGGGGCATGGAAACCACTCACAAATTCACAGCAGAGGAATTGAAGGAGATTTTGGCTCAGCTGGTAAATGCCGATGAATACGGTGTAGTCCTCCGGGCCAAGGGGATTGTAAAATCCGTTAATGAGGGAGAATGGCTCCATTTCAATTATGTACCTGGTGAAAGCAGTGTAGCCACTGGTGCAGCTGATTATACCGGCCGTTTCTGCGTAATCGGCAGCAAGCTGCAGGAGCATAGCCTGCAGGAACTGTTTTTGGGAGAGTAAGATATGAGCGATAAGCAAAATGTACCTGTATATTATTTCATGGGCTTGCTGGAAAGCGGCAAAACCAGTGTAATTATTGACTTCCTTCAGAATAACCAGTTTGGCAAAGCAGAATGTAATTTGATTATTTTGGGCGAGGAAGGGGAAGAAGAAATTGATGAGGAGCTTCTAGAGCAGAGCCACGCCAAGATTATTACGGTGGAGGATGTGGAGGAGCTGACACCGGAGTTCTATCAGGATCTTCAGGACAAATACCATCCCAGCAGTGTGCTTTTTGAGGCCAATGGTATGTGGAATGCCGGGGATTATATGAATATCCCCTTGCCAAAGGAATGGTTTGATTTCCAGAATATCGGCATGGTTAATGCAGAAACCTTTGAGGTATATCAGAAGAACATGAAGGACAAATTTGTGGATTTGTTCCGCTACTGTGAGCTGATTATCTTCAATCGCTGTGACCACAACACTCGCCAGCAGGATATCCGCCGTAATGTACGGGTGGTAAACCGTCGGGCCAATGTTATTTTTGAGTCTGAACTGGCTGATTTTGTGGAGGAGGAGCCAGAGCTGCCATTTGACGTGTCCAAGGATATGATTGATTTGGATTTTGATGATTATGGTGCCTGGTATGTGGATTTGCAGGATAATCCCGAGAATTATGACAAGAAAAAAATGATTTTTGATGGTTATATTTGTTCTGCTGAAAAGAACCACAAGGTACATTATGGCGTAGGCAGAGTTGGTATGGCCTGCTGTGCTGAGGATATGATGTTCCTGGGAATTGCCGGCAGCGGGGCAGCCTTCCATCAACTGAATGCTAAGGAAAATCAGCGGAAATGGGGCCAGATAACTGGCACTGTTCACTGCAAGCAGGATGCCAATGGCGAAGTGGTAAACCTTTCCTTCAAGGTGGAGGATTTCCAGGAAAAGGCTAAGCCAGAGGATACAGTAGTATATTTCAATTAAGAGCAGAATAGGAAATGGGAACTGTATTGGGAAACTGATATGGTTCCTATTTTAGTATATTTTTGGGGAGAAATATGCCATTAAAGGAAAAGATCATAGAAAGAGTAGAAAATGAGGCTGGGGAGTGGCCTTATCTTCAGGAGCTGCCTCAGGAGCTTCATACCATGAAATTCCAGCGGCTTTATCAGGAAAATGATGATATGTATGAATTGTTTTCCTATAGCAATGAGGAACGGCATTTGGGGATTTGTGCGTATTTTCATCAGGAAACTGAGGAATACAAGGTGCGGGTATGGATAGGCCTGACAGAGTTTTGTCTCATGGAGTTTATTACCGCCAGCTTTGAAGTATTTGAGCAGCATCTGAGGCATTATTTGGAGCCGGCCATCCATGATTTGGTTATCTATAATCCAGATAATATGAGCTATGTCACTCAGGCTTTGCATTTTACCGAATGGGATTACAGCAAAATTTTGCCCGAGGAATTGGAAGGGTTTCAGCTGTTTATTCGTCCTTCGGCACCAGTGAAAGTGTTGAACGGATCCTATATTGTTTTTGACTATACAGATTTTGCCATTGAAAGCAATTTTATTATCTACTACAACGAATTTCGCTGTGAGTTTTTTGGGGAGGCCAGGATCAGGAATATTCCAGAGATGAATTATATTTTTGATTCTCCTGATATACCCCATTTAGAAGAAAAGCTTCACCAGCATTTGATTTCCAGGCTGCAGGAAATCCGCCAACGAGCTGAGAATGAAGATTGACACGAAAACAGGTATACAAAAAACTTTGCAAAAAAAGAGGATTTTTTTACAAAGTGTAGAATGAAAATGTAGGAGAATGTAATTATTTGTTGAACAACCAAATAATTTGCAGATAGATGTTTTTCAGTTGCAAAGGAGTTGATAAATTATGACCAAGGAAAATGCAATTAAGTACGGGGAAATTATTTCCAAGTGCTGGGAGGACGAGGTTTACAGGGAGGAATTTATTAGGGATCCTGAATCAGTGATGCTGGAAAAGGGTATTGAACTGGAAGAGGGAATTACCTACAAGGTTATTCAGGCCCCAAAATTGGTAGAATATTTTGTTCTGCCTTATGACAATGTAAGGGAGCCTATACAGAATTTTGCTAAATTTTTGCTAAACAAAGCTGAGCAGAGCGATAAGATTGTGCCAGAGGGTTTTGAATACCGCATTATTCAGAATACTGAGGATGTACATTATTTGATTCTGCCAGCGTCTCCCAAAACTTTAACGGCTGCTGAATTGGCTCAGATTTCCGGAGCAGATTCAGCTGTTACAGCTACTAATGTGGTAGCCCAAGCTGAAGCGGCCGTACAGGTAGTTGCTGCCGTAGAGGTAGTAGCGGCAGAGGCCACTGTTGCTGCTACATCACTTGCTGCAGGAGCAGAAGTAGCTGTTTTGGTGGCTGTTGTTTTAATCTAACAAGCTGTGGAGATATTCGATTAAATTCGTTGGGAGTATACAGATAAGGAGGAGCTTTTATGATTGATGTGTGCTTGGTAGAAGTACCCTATTCTTCTTTTGCTTCTCCTGTATTTTCCCTTAGCCTGTTGAAAGGCGCCCTGCATGGCTCCAGTCTTGCAAGCCAGGTAGTTTATGGCAATATGTTATTTTGCCGCAAGGTAGGATTGGATCATTATCTATATGGTTTATCTATGACGCCCCAGGAGCTTATGTTTGGAGATATGGTTTTTGCAGCTTATGCTCACGGAAAGCCCCTGAATAAATCCATGCTTAGCTCATTGCTGCTGCAGCAGGGATATGGAGAGCGAGGCGCTAGGGCAATTTATGAAGAGATAGAGTATCAAGCCGGCCAGGTTGCCACCTTTATTCAGGAATTGGGAGAAATGATTCTGTCTAAACAGCCTAGAATCGTGGCCATGGCTAATATGTTTTTTCAGACCAATGCCTGTTTGGCTTTGGCAAGGTATTTGAAAGAAAAAAGGCCGGAGCTTTGGCTTGTGTTGGGAGGAGCTAATTGTATTGGCTCTGCTGGCTGGGCCTTGGTAAGGGATTTTCCTCAGCTGGATGTGGTTTTTTCCGGAGAGGCAGATAGCTGTTTTGCCCAGCTTTGCCATGAACTAATAAATCAAGGAATAACTGGCCAGCTGCCCTATGGCGCCTTGACTAGAGAAATGGCTTTGCCAGCCAATCTGGCATATGATGCCTATCCTGTGGCCCAAACCGCCAATATGGATACAATACCCTATCCAGACTATGATGATTACTTTGCTGCCCTAGAAGAATATGGCTATGGGCAGGAAGTTCATATGACTTTATTTACGGAATTTTCCCGAGGGTGTTGGTGGAATGCTGTTAAGGGGTGTACTTTTTGTGGTTTAAATCCCTTGAATAATGGCTATAGAACCAAATCCACAGAACGAATTTTGGCAGAGCTGGACTATCTTAGCCATCGCTATCATTTTAAGAGATTTCAGCTAACAGATAATATTTTAGGCAAAGAGCATTTAGAGCAGTTACTGCCCTTGTTAGCCAAGGAAGAAAAGGGCTATGTATTCTTTGGGGAAATCAAATCAAATATTAATCGTCAACAGCTTAAGCTGCTGAGGCAGGCGGGATTTTATTTTGTTCAGCCAGGCATTGAAAGCCTGCAGGATGATTTGCTATCTCTAATGAACAAAGGGAATCGAGGCATTCGACATGTGGAATTGTTGAAGAATGCCAAAGAAGCAGGCGTGGGTTTGATTTGGCATCTTCTCCACGGCTTTCCCGGTGAAACAGCAGCTTCCTATAAGGAAACAGCGAAAATTATCAAAAAAATAGGCCATCTATTGCCACCTCAGCAGTGTTCACCCTTGATGTTTGTCCGCTATAGTTATTATTGGCAGAATCCTGAAAAATATAATCTGCAGCTGGCGCCGGCCCCTGGTTATGCTGTGGCCTTTCCTGAACATCATGATTATATAAGAGATGCTGCCTTTATGTTTCATCATCAGGCAGGGGAAAGCAATAGTGATTATGTCGTGGCACAGAAAAAAATAGCTCCCGTGATTAAGGAGTTAGCAGAGAGTGTGGCCCAGTGGCACCAAGACTGTATTGATAGGAGGCCGCAGCGTTTTGAATATACCTTGCAGGATAATGTTCTGGAACTTTTGGATTTGAGACAGGTAGCAAAGCATTTCATTCAGAAGCTAGTTGGGATAAAGAAGGATATATGCTTGGCTGCAGACAGGGTTATTACCAGAGCTAAACTTTTGGAGGATGTGGGTGAAAGCAGTGACAGAGAGGCAGTGGTCAAGGCCTTGGAAGAACTAATAGAGGACAATGTGATTCTGGCTATGGGACAGGAATTGCTGTTTTTGGCCGTGGATAGTCAGGCAACGGTTCCCCTTGATTTTGAATCCAGAGGCATTAGTTCCTACAAATCACTGTCAAGGTATATATGAGGGATGTGAGATGAATGGCAGAACAAAGGGATGTAGTATTGGTTTATCTACCTATGGCATGGGTTAATTTTCCTGCTATGGCCTTGAGTCTATTTAAGGCATTGTTGAAGAATCAAGGTATAAGTTCAGTAGTGGACTATGCCAATATGCATTTTTATCAGCAGATAGGCAAAGAGAAATACACCATTATTACTGGTTCTTATTATGCTACCATGATGGGAGAGTGTGTTTTTCAGCCAGCGGCCTTTCCCGATAAATCCATAGATTGGGATGATTATTATCAATATATTTTAGCTAATCCCCCTATTGCTGAAAGCAGATATCTCCACAAAGAAGAATTGCTGGAATGTCAGCAGGAAGCTATAAATTTTATTGAGGATACAGCAGAGAGGATAATGTCTTTCAGCCCCCAAATTGTAGCTATAGGCAACATGTTTCAGCAAAATAATGCCCTGTTTGCTTTGCTTAAGGCTTTGCGCCGCCGTTCGTCAGAATTAGTAATTCTTGTAGGAGGCTGTAATTGCTATGATACAGCTGGCAGAGCACTGATAAAATACTTCCCGGAAATTGATTATATCTTTCAGGGAGAAGCAGATGAAATTATGGCAGATTTTTGTCAGTCTCTTTTGGGGGGAGAAAGACCTCATGGCAGGCAGCTGCCCTATGGCATTATTGATAAATACAGTGATTTTGACTTGCCTGTGCATCGCTTAACCAAGGATTTGGACAAACTGCCCTATCCTGATTATGATGATTATGTATTTACTCAGAAGCAGCTTAATTTGGTATTTCCAGGGGATCCAGCACTGCATATAGAAGGTTCCCGCGGCTGTTGGTGGGGACAAAAGCATCAATGTACATTTTGCGGTCTTAATGGCTGCGGTATAGTTTATCGCCAGAAATCTACCCAGCGGCTGGTGGCAGAAATGAAATATTTATTGGAACGCTATGCTATAAGATATGTGTTTTTTACGGATAGTATTCTTAGTTATCAGCATATGAAGGAATTGCCTGGAGCTATGGTAGAAGCTCAGGTCCCCCCAGCCAAATATTTTACAGAAATTAAGTCAGCAGCTACCTTAGAGGAAATAAAGGCCTTGGCCAAGGTAGGTTTTTGCTATTTTCAGCCTGGTATTGAAAGTCTTAATGACCATGTACTAGCTTTGATGCATAAGGGTTGTCGAGCTATTAAGCAAATAGAAACCATGAAGAACTATCGACGCTGCCGAGTATGGTTTACTTGGAATCTGCTTTGTGGGTTTCCTGGGGAAAAAAATGAGGATTACGAGGCTATGGCAGAAATTCTGCCTTTAATCAGCCATTTAGGAGCCCCCAAGGCTTTTTTTAACATTGCCTACCATAAAAGCAGTATTTATGAAAGAAACAGAGCCGAATACGGTTTGCAGCTGGAGCCTCTCCATACTTATCATTATGTATATTCTCTGGGACAGGATTTTATCAATGATGTGGCCTATGTATATCAACAGGTAGATGACGAGGCACGATATCTTGATGAGGCTGTGGCTAGACGGGGACCAGCTTACGCAAAATTAGCAGACATGGTAAGGAAGTGGGAAGAATCTGTGGTGAATCCAGATCGGCTGGATATGTCCTGCCGTCCAGATGGCACTATTGAAATTATGGATTTCCGCCCTTGCAGTACAAAAATGTTTCATACATTGCAGGGACTTACGGCAGAGGTTTATCGACAAACAGAGCAGGTTATAGAAGGCAGTCAATTGTTGGGCAAATTGCAGAATATGGGCTATGAGGCTGAAGATATTGCAAAGTCTATTGAGGCCTTGCAGGAAGATAGGCTGCTTTTGCAGATAGGCAGGGAGTATCTGGCCCTGGCTATAGAGGAGGAAGATTAAATGGGTGAAATACAGTATTTTTTTGGGGAAGAACAGCCTGACAAGGACTACATTCAGGAGGTAGCCCATATTAAGCGTTTGCTGGAGTACTGTACCATGGTGCCGGGATTTCAGCAGCACTTCACTGAGAATCCCCAGGCAGCTTTGGCAGAAGCAGGTATTTCCATAGCCGTTCCAGAGGAAATGGCCTATCTGCTGGATGATGTTTCTGCCCAGGCTTATTTGGCTATGGCTGAAGCTAAACGGCCTTTATCTGTAAGGCGGTATAAGGCTTTTGTCAAGGAAAAAATCCAGCAACGGGAGAAATTGCAAAAACAGGTTTGTGTGCCTAAACATAAGGCTTTTGCAATCTGGCGGCAGCGACAGGTAAACCGCTGTTGGGGAGAACTAGGTACGCGGAACCTTTCCCTGATTCATACACCTTTGATTTTTGAGCTAAGCAAGGGCTGTTCCGTAGGCTGTCCCTTCTGCGGGGTTGCTGCAGAAAAACTGCAGAAAGTAGCTAGGTATGAGGATTGCAGAGAACTTTGGCAGGGCATTTTAACCTATACTGCTGAAATACTGGGCAAGGCTGCTGCAGGCAGCGGTACCTGTTATTATGCTTGTGAGCCTTTGGATAATCCAGATTATCTTAGTTTTTCCGATGATTTTCTGCAAGCCTATGGTCAGGTGCCACAGATTACCACTGCTGCTGCTGGCCGTAATATAGAGAATACAAGAAGGATTATCGCTCATGTTTTGGGGCAAAAGAAGCATATTCATAGATTTTCTATTCTGAGTCTGGATATTCTCAAAAAGATTTTTGCCGCCTTTACCCCAGAGGAATTGATATATGTGGAGCTTCTGCCTCAGTTTCCAGAAGCACCGGCCTGCCATTTTGCTAAGACGGGCCGAGCTAGAGAATACAGCTATCAGGACAAGGTGATGGAAGAGGAGGCAGGTACTATTTCCTGTATTTCTGGTTTTGTGGTTAATATGGCAGAGCAAAGCCTTCGTTTGGTAACACCTTGTCTTTCTACAGCCAAGGAACCTACAGGAGAAAGAATCCTAGCCAAAGTTTATTTTGCTGATATGGCGGATTTTCAGGAAAAATTTGCTACGATGCTCAAAACATATATGTTAGAAGAATTGGATAATAATCAGGTGCTCAGATTGCGGCCAACTCTGCAATTTGAATTAATCAACAAGGGCATAACCTACAGCCATAATCTACAGAAGTTTAAGCTTTCCTTGCTGGACGGAGAGGGAGAGCAGCCAGGCCTGCATCAGCAGATTTATAAGCAGTTAGTGCCAGGCACTCAGACAGGCTATGAGATAATCAGCAATCTCATGGATGCAGGCTACGCTCCAGCCAATGTTATTCGAGGGCTGAAGGAGTTTTACAATGCAGGAATTTTATTGGAAAAATACGAAATAGGTGACTGATGTGGAACACGAAAAAAAGCTGAAATTCTTTTTTGTTGCCATTATTCTGGTGGTGGTTCTGCTTACTATTTTTGGTATTATGATTAATGTTATCAGCAATCGACATATTGCTCAAAAGATAGCAGAGGATCACGATACCCTTAAAGGCGCCTATGCAGAATATAGAGAGATCAACAGTATGGCAGACAATGTGAATATGGCAGCCTCCATGCCCTGGTCCGTAGATGTGCAAAGTCAGATAGATGGCACGGTAGTTCATATGCTGGTTAAGCATGGAGATATTGTGAAGGCAGGGGATATTCTTTGCTATGTGGAAAACAAGAATCTTGAAATCAGCGTAGCTGGAGCTGAGGCAGATATTTCCGAAGCAAGAATCAATCTCCGAAATCTGGAATTAAATGTAAATAGAAATACTCAGCTGTTAGCTCAGGAGGCTGTATCTCAGGCCGAGTACGATACCTCGGTAGCCCAAAGGGATGCTATGCGGGATCATATTGCCAGTCTGGAAACAAAAAAAGCTGGCCTTATGGAGCAGCAGAACAAGCTGGTGATTAGAGCTCCTCAGGACGGGGTAGTGATTAGGATTTATACCAAGGAAGGAACTTATCTGTCACCGGGGAGAGCCATTCTTTTGTTGGGCAAAACTGACAATCTTCAGGTGAGATTTGGCCTTAGCCTAGAGCAGGCACAAAGGCTGATGCATCATGGAGCCCAGGAGCTAACCATGGAAATACCTGATGAGCTGCTAAGCTATCGTATATATCCTGTAGATAAGGAATATGTTAAGGAACAGGCTCACAATGTCTTTTCGATAAAGAATTTGCGCCTGACACCGGATTTGGACAGCGGTGCCTCCAGCTATACCCTTTATGGAGAGGTGGAAAACGGGGGACAGTATTTAGAGCCTACCACATATAACAAAGTAAAGCTTTACTCTTCCTCTACCCATGAGGTTTTGTCTGTGCCTAGGGAGGCCGTGAAAAAGGCTGAGGATAACCAAGGGGATTATTGTGTATATCTTCTGGATGATAACAACCGGGTAATGATACGGCAGGTAGTCTGCGGTATAAAAAATGAAAATTATGTAGAAATTCTCGATGGTTTGCAGCAGGGAGACAGAGTTTTGCTGACGACTCGGAGCTTTATTCAGGAAGGGGTACAGGTAAAGCTTTCTATGGAGGACTAATAATGGATACAAAGCTGTTTCAGGAAAAATCCCTAGCCAAGTTAAAAAAGCCAGAGGGAGATGACAAATTGTTTCGGGTGGTGCCATCTTTAGGCTGGGTAGGCCTAGCCACGGTGATGATTGTTATCTTTTCCATCCTTATTTGGTCCTTCTTTGGCATTATGGCAGACAAGGTGGCAGGCTATGGCATTATTTTAGACAAGGAAGGAATCAATTCCGTTTCTACCATGGCCAGCGGCCGGATAGTACAACAAAATTATAGTCTGGGAGACAGGGTTCAGGAAGGAGATATTCTGGCCTACATAGAGCAAGGCAAGGAGGAACAACAGCTGATGTATCAGCTAGAGGTGGCTGCAGACAGCACCAGCCAGTCGGAAATGAAGCGGCAGGTGGCAGAGCTATCATCTATGAAGAAAGGGCGGAATACGGATGGCCAGCTGCGAAGTCCATATACAGGGGTAGTGGTAAATGTCCGGGCGGATGAAGGGGATGTGGTTAGTGTTGGCACCCCTATTTATGATATTCGCCGGGATGATGCCTTTAGCAATCTCATTGCTATGGTATATGTTTCCTCCTTTGATGGGGCTAGAATAAAGCCGGGTACTATTATGGAGCTGAATCCATACCGGGATGAGGAAGCTGAGCGGGGCGAACTTTTGGGTAAGGTAGTACGAGTATCTCAGGTGCCTGTAGGCTCAGATCGAATAAATTACTGGACTGGCAACAAGGAATTTGCTTCTATGGTGGTGAACAAGCTGGGAGGTTCTGCTGTGGAAGTTAAAGTAGAGCTTATTAATGATGATGAATCTAAGTCTGGTTATTTGTGGAATAATGTCCTAGGGGGAGATGAGGAAGTCCAGGTAGGCATGGTGTGCAGTGCCAGTGCAGTGGTAAAACGGGAGGCTCCTGTGGTAAAGGCCTTTGCTAAGCTTTCTCAGTGGGTACGGAGTGATTGATATGAAAAAGAAAATAATTCGCACCCCAATGATGCTGCAGATGGAAGCCAGTGAATGCGGCGCAGCTGCCCTAGGCATAGTTCTAGGGTATTACGGAGGCTACAAGCCATTGGATGAATTGCGGCAGATTTGCAACATAACCCGTAATGGCAGCAATGCAGCCTATGTATTGATGGGAGCTGAAAGCTTAGGTCTACAAGGTACTGGTTTTACCTATAGCCCTGAGGAGCTGGTCAAGCAAAAGGCACCCATAATTCTCCATTGGGGTTTTAATCATTTTCTGGTTTATGAGGGCTATGATGAGGTGAAAAAGCAGGTTTACCTTAATGATCCCGCTAGAGGGCATCGCAAGGTTAGCTGGCAGGAGTTTGAGGAAAACTACACCGGTATAGCCTTGGTCTTGCGTCCGGGCGAAAATTTTCAAAAGCAGCAGCGGCCACCGGGAGCTTGGCGTATTTTGCTGAAGGAATTGCTGCTGGAAAAAAAAGCCCTTTATTTTGTGTTGAGTATAGGTCTGTGCCTTTCTATTGTGAATATTTATGTGCCTATGATTACTCAGATTTTTATGGATGATGTGCTTACCATGAAACACAGGCCCTGGTTGTTTGAAATCATGCTGGGGATGGCAATTGCTTGGTTTTTGCAAATGATTTTGCATTTCTTTCGCAGCTGGTGCCTACTTAGGTGGCAAGGTTCCTTGGCCCTGCGCATGTGTTCCAGGTTCTTTGAGCATGTTTTGAGACTGCCCATAGATTTCTTTCAGCAGCGGTTTACGGGAGATATTGTGTCTAGGCTTCGTCTAGGAGAGGAAATCACCACCTTTGTCACAGGCCCCTTTGCCCAGGTTGCCCTGGATTTTCTGGTAGCTATATTGTACCTTGTGCTGTTAGTGATTTATGATCCCCTCCTTACTGCTTTCGGCGTGGTATTTACCTGTGGCAATTTGGTTTTGACTTATTTTGTTTATCAATGGCTGAAGGAACAACAGATGAGGATTCAGCTGGAAGCAGGCCGTATGAGTGGCTTGGGGGCGGTAGGTATTGCCTCTATCGAATCCTTAAAGGCCAATGGTATAGAAAATGATTTCTTTGTTAAGTGGGTTAATAAAAATGCTCGCTATTTGGATATGCTGCAGCATCAGGAATATATTGCCCAGTTTGTGTCCTTTATCCCCAGTGTGCTGGCTGGTGTCAACAGTGCCCTTATTATGCTGCTGGGTGGTTTTCAGATTATGGACGGTGTTATGACGGTAGGTATCTTTGTAGCCTTTCAGAATCTGATGTCTAATTTTCAGCAGCCGGTAGGCAAAATTGCCGCTATGTTACAAAATATTCAGCAGACGGAAGCTCAGATTTTGAAATTAGAGGATATTAGCAGATATACCGCCTTGCCGGAGAAAAAACTAGATGCCTCTATGCCTAGTCGTTTGAGAGGCCATGTAGAAATGCGTAATGTAAGCTACGCTTATGGCAGAGTAGGGAAGCCTTTGATTAAAAGGCTGAATTTTGAGATTAAGCCCGGACGACGTTTAGCCATTGTAGGTAAATCTGGCAGCGGCAAATCTACGACAGCCAAGCTGGTTAGCGGCCTGTGCCAGCCTTGGTTGGGGGAGATATATTATGACGGTATACCCTTGGGCGAGATAAATCAGGATATTCTGGCCAATTCCATGTCGGTGGTGGAACAGAATCCTGTACTGTTGGAGGGAACTGTAGCAGAAAATATCTCTCTGTTTGATGCAAATATCAGTCGGCAGGAAATTATACAGGCAGCTAAGGATGCCTGTATTCACGAGGAAATAGCTGTTTTGCGAGGCGGCTATGATTTTCTGGTAGCAGAGGGTGGAGCTAATTTTAGCGGTGGACAGCGCCAGCGTCTGGAAATAGCCAGAGCCTTGGCCACCAATCCTAGTTTCTTGGTCTTTGACGAAGCTACAGCAGAATTAGATGCGGTTATAGAAAAGAAGATTATGGATAATATTCGCCGCCGGGGCTGCAGCTGTCTGATTGTGGCTCACCGTTTGTCTACTATTAGGGATTGTGATGAGATTATTGTTCTGAGTAATGGCCGGGTGGTAGAGCGAGGCAATCACGATAGTCTAATGGCCAAGGATGGACATTACAAAAAACTGCTTATGGAGCAATAGGAGGTGGCAGAATGCAGGAAATGCTCAAGCCTGGCCAATGGTACTGGGTGCCTGGCGGGGAGGATAGATACATTGGTATATTATCTGGACGGGCGGAATTATATATAGTCAAGAAGAAGGATGATACAGATATTTCCCGCAGTTTTTTGCTGCCTCTATCTAAGGGACAGACTGTGCCCTGTGGTGGAGCCAGGGCGGGTATGGGCCTTTTGGTGATTGCTGTGGAGGAGGTAGTTCTCGAGCAGCTATCCTATGAGGAAATGGTGGCAGGAAATTATGCTGTGGCTTTGGCAAATCCTGAGGCAGAGTATGAAAAATATGAAGCAGAACTTCAAGCTCAGCAAAAGCTCTACGATGAGAGACTATCTCACAAGCAGGTTAGGCGGAAGGCCCTGCGTCGCAGTGCCTATAACGGTCTGTTGCAGACACTTCTCAGCAGTTGGGATGATTGTGTAGATACAGATATTGCTGGAGAAAGGCCTGTGATTACAGCGCTGAAGTTTGTGGCACAGCATATGGGCATCAAAAGGCAGAGAATAGTTGCTTATCAGGAACGTTTTAACCAAGACGATGATGATAGAAAAATCATAGATTATATTTTGAATAATACGGAGTTATTCGGACGTCGGGTGACTTTAGAGCCAGATTGGGAAAAATCCGATCAGGGTACCCTGCTGGTTTTTATGGATGGTGTTCCTATGGCCTGTCTGCCAGTAAGCCCTGATGCCTATGAAATATATGATATTAATCAGGGCAGACATTATAAGGTAACGGCGGAAACTGCCAGTCACATAGGGGAGGAGGCCTATTGCTTTTTCCGTCAGATGCCGGATAGTGTGGATTCTCTATGGCAATGGTTCCGCTGGGCGGCTAGTATCTGTTGGGCACAGGACTATGAAATTTTGGCATTTTGCTGTATTTTGCTTGGCCTGCTGCCCCTAGCTACCCCATTGATTACCCAGACTGTATTTAATGATATTATTCCCTCCTATGATCGTCAGGCCTTGGTAATGGTTATTCAGGTTATGCTGGTAACGGCTATGGCTGTCAGCGTGATTACCCTCATGCGGAGTATTTGCCTAATTAGAATGAAATATAACATTCGCTGGGCGGCAGAACCGGCTCTTTGGATTAAGCTGCTGGGACTGCCTATAGATTTCTTTCGCAAATACAATGTAGGTGTGCTGACCGCAAGGATGCAGGGCATAGCTAGTATATCTGCCAAATTTTCCAGTGTTATTACCAACGGTGTATTAAATGGCATTTTTGGTGTTTTTAATGTTGTGCTTATGTTTTGGTACAGCCCTAAGCTGGCCCTTTTAAGCTGTTTTATTTGGCTGGTTTTTGGCCTGATTTCCTTTGGGCTTTCCTACTGGCTGCGAAAATATCAACGACGGCAGGTAGTGGCTGCCGCCGGGGTATCAGGTATATTGGTGCAGATTATAGATGGACTGAATAAATTTCGCCTGGGCGGTGCTGAAACTAGAGCTTTCTATATGTGGAGTGAAAGGTTTGCTCAAGAGTGGCAGTGGAAACGCAAGATTGCCTGGCTGCAGAATTTCTTAAATCTGGTGAACATAGCCCAGCCTATGGTACTGAATTTCTTTGTTTTTTATCTGATTATGACTATCTTTGATGATGCCGTAAAAAATCGGGAAGCCTTGATGACTCAGGCAGATTTCCTTAGCTTTTATGCCGCTATGGGTGGTTTTGGGGCGGCAGCGTCAGGATTTATGAGCAGCTGCAGCAATATTATGGATATGATGACGGATTTGGAGCTGATTCGTCCTGTATTGCAGGCTCCGGACGAAAATGGTTTTCGGAAGCCCTCTGCTGGTGAGCTTAAGGGAGAAATAGATTTAACAGATGTGTCCTTTCGTTATAAGCCAGATTTGCCTCTGGCATTGAAACAGATAAATCTTCATATTGAGCCAGGCAGCTTTGTGGCATTGGTAGGCAGTTCCGGCTGCGGCAAATCCACCTTGGTGCGTATTCTGCTGGGATTAGAACGGCCAGAACGAGGGTTGGTGCAGTATGATGGGCAGGATTTGAATAGCCTGGATGTGGCCTCGGTGAGACGCCAGATGGGCGTGGTTATGCAGCAAGGGCGGATTATGGCAGGAAATATTCTCAGCAATATTATTGGCTCCTTGCCCCTTACCATAGATGATGCTTGGCAGGCGGCAGAAATGGTAGGTCTAGCAGAGGATATCCGCCATATGCCTATGGGGATGCACACCATAATTAGTGAAAATGGCACAAATATATCTGGGGGACAGAAACAGCGTATTCTGGTAGCCCGCTCCTTGGTAGGCAAGGCCAAAATTCTTATTTTTGATGAAGCTACCCGTTCTATGGATAATGTAACCCAGGGAATTGTTTCCCGCACCATGGAGGGATTATCTGCCACACGAATTGTGGTGGCGCATCGGCTGAGTACCATTCGCAAGGCAGATAAAATTGTAGTTTTAGACAAAGGTGCCATTGTGGCTCAAGGAACCTTTGAGGAATTGCGGCAAAGCTGCCAGCTTTTTGGCGAATTAGTCCGCCGGCAGGAAATATGAAAAGGTCCCCGTGGTTTTCCATGGGGGCTATTGGTTTCTATGATTTTTATGCTATAATTAAATAGCTAGATTTGAGAAAACACCTGTTGAATAATAGAAAGGGTTTTGTATTTGAGTATTTTGAATGTTGAGCATATGTCTCATGGTTTTGGTGGGCGGACTATTTTTGAGGATGCCTCTTTTCGGTTGCTAAAGGGAGAGCATATTGCTTTGATTGGTGCCAATGGTGAGGGTAAATCCACCTTTTTGTCCATTATTACTGGGCAGATGACACCAGATGAGGGCAAGGTAGAATGGGCCAAGCGAGTAACCACTGGCTATCTGGATCAGCATGCTGTTCTCAAGCCTGGGATGACCATCCGTGATGTGCTGAAAACAGCCTTTGATGAAATGTATAAGCTGGAGCAGGAAATGCTGGCGGCTTATGACAAAATGGCTGAGGCTGCCCCAGAGGAAATGGACAAAATGATGGCTGATGTGGGAGATATTCAGGATATTCTGGAGGCCCATAGCTTCTACACCTTGGATAGCAAAATAGAGGAGGTAGCCGGAGGACTGGGCCTGCGGGATATTGGTCTGGACAAGCCGGTAGATGCCCTTTCTGGTGGACAGCGCACCAAGGTCCTGTTGACCAAGCTGCTGCTGCAGAGTCCGGATATATTGATTTTGGACGAGCCAACTAACTTCCTGGATGTGGAGCATATTGAATGGCTGAAAACCTATTTGCAGGGTTATGAGAATGCCTTTATTCTGGTATCTCACGATGTACCATTCCTGAATGCGGTTACCAATGTTATCTATCATGTGGAAAATGCTACTCTGACCAGATATACTGGCAGTTATGAGAAATTTCAGGAAATGTATGCCATCAAGCGCCGTCAGGAGGATGCAGCCTATGAGCGGCAGCAGGCGGAGATTGCCAAGGAAAAGGACTTCATTCAGCGAAACAAGGCCAGAGTGGCTACCAGAGGCATGGCTAATTCCCGTCAGAAACGGTTGGACAAAATGGAGCTGTTGGAAAAACGTACGGAAAAGCCAAAGCCTCATTTCAATTTTCAGATGGATAGAACCCCTAGTCGTTTCGTAATTGAAGCCAAGCGGTTGGTACTGGGCTATGATACTCCTTTGACCAATCCTGTGGATATCCAGCTGGAGCGGGGCAAAAAGGTAGCTCTCCGTGGTGTTAACGGCCTAGGCAAAACCACTTTGCTGAAAACCCTGCTGGGCCAGATAAAGCCTATGGCCGGTCATATAGAGTTAGGGGAATTTGTTTCTCCCGGATATTTTGAGCAGGAATCCAACCGTGGCAATGACAATACTGCCATTGAGGAAATCTGGCAGGAATATCCTGGCATGACTGAATTTGAGGTACGGTCTGCTTTAGCGGCCTGTGGTCTAACCAATGAGCATATTACCAGCAAAATGATGGTATTGTCCGGTGGTGAGGCTGCCAAGGTAAGACTTTGCAAGATTATGCAGAAGCCAGTGAATTTGCTGGTATTGGATGAGCCTACCAATCATTTGGATGTGGAGGCCAAGGCAGAACTGAAGCGAGCGCTGAAGGAATACAAAGGCTCCATCTTGTTGGTATCTCACGAGCCTGATTTCTATGAGGACTGGGTAGACAGCATTTGGAATATCGAAGGCTGGACAACAAAAATTATTTAAATATATATCCCTGCTATGATGAGGCAAAGTATGATGTTCTAAATTGCTTTGTTGAATCTTAGGCAGGGGTATTTTTTTGCCTGCTTTTACTATTGAAAGAAAATGAGATTAATATTGAGACTCATTCTTACTAACAATAAAAGGTATTGATAATCAAACTCATTATAGAATTAGTCTTAAATATAGCAGTTATTGCAGTTAATTAGGAAAAGTATACAAAATACTTATGAAATTAAGTTTTTGATAATTTTACAAGTATTTTATAATGTAGTAAAATGTGGGTTGTAGTTGGAAATAACTACGATATGGAATAGCTATATGTTTATTATAATCAAGCCTCCAATTTCCTTGAACTTCATAGGTATTGGATATTATGTCGAGATTATAAATATTAAGCATATAGCGACTGCCCTTTATCTTTTAAGCTATAAGGATATTGTTTATAGGGTAGTGTATGATTTATTATTAGGAGGAATCACTATGTTTCAGAAGACAGATTTTTGGATTGGCTTGGCTGTAGGTGCTGTTGCCGGCGTATTCGGCTATCGCTTCATGCAGGAGCGTGAGCAGCAGATGAACGCTATTCAGGCAGCTCCAGCAGGTCAGGTTCCATTGGCTGAGCTTCAGCGTCAGAAGGAGGAGCTGGAGGATCTGATTGCAGCTCAGGAAGCTGCCAAGGCTGAGTAATTTCCCAGCAAAGATGGAGGTTGTTGCATGCATGATTCGGATAGTAGCATCATAGAGAGTGCAGCAGCCTCTTTTTTGGACTTTAAAGGAAAATTGGGGCGATAATATGACATTGGACAATATGAAAAAATCTTTGAAACAGCTTCCTCTGTCTGTGCCTATGGCGGCCTCGGCAGTTATGACTGCGGCTTCCCTGGCAGGTAAAAACAAGCAGCTCCATTTTTGGAGTGGTGTATGCTGGCTGGGACTATCAGCGGTACATACCTGGCAGCATGGCACCAAGGTGAAAAACGATATTCAAAAGGGCGTGAAAAAAATGGGAATCATGGATTTTGTGAATATCCCTAAAAATAAAATAGATATGTTTATCCGTACCGTAGAGGTGGCTGCCTATGTGCCAGGTAGAGTGCGTCTATACAGCAAGCAGCTGATAGGCAATCCTGCCAACTGCCGCAAGGTCAAGGATTATTTGAGAAGTTACAAGGAGCTTAGTGAAGTAGAGGTTAATGAAGTAACTGGCTCTATTCTGATAAAATATACCCCTCAGCTTCTTCATACCAACAAGGAGCTGACCAAGGTAGAGGAATATATCAAAACCCATGTAAGGAGGTAATGTTATGTCGTTTGTTTCCGGAATTATGATGGGGGCCTCTATAGGTACCACCATTCATGATATGATTGCTGGCAGAGGCGGCAGCTGTGGCAGTTCCGGCTATCGGAATGGCAGTGCCGGCAGAGTCGGCACAGGCAAAGCCAATACGCCAGTGGAAATCCAACCTGCTTTAGTGCCGGAGTTTGCTCTGGTCAGCAGTCTGGCTGGACGCCGCCGCTACCGCATGGCAGCTCTGGTGGATAATGCTCCTTTGGCAAAGCTATTGGAGCAGCAGCTGGCTCGTTTGGAAATAGTCTTGGAGGTAAAGGCTAATCCTACCACTGGCAGTTTGCTGATAGAGTTTTATCCATCTGAGGAAAATGAGGTTTCCATGAATAATTTCATGGAAAAGCTCCGTCAGCGTATGACTGTTGTGGAGGCAGAGGAAAATCCTACTTTCAAGGAACCTACCTCTTACGCCAAAAGCTGGAGCGGCACCGGCTCCTTCCTAAACAAGCAGGTACGCAGTATTACGGGCAATAGCTTTGATATTTCTGCCTTGATTTCTCTGATATTTTTGATTAGAGGTATTAGGAAATGCCTGCTTCTAGGCCAGCGTCCAACAGGCCCATCCATGATTTGGTGGGCATTGCATCTAATGAAGGGATGGCGAGGATGATGAAATCCTTTAACAGCTGTCGTGTACCATTGCAGGCACGTCTTTCTGTGCAGGAAGGACGTGTGCTAGGGGCAAGGCTTCGCACCCTGCCCGCCGTGGTATCTGTGGCAGTAAATAATAATTTTGTTACCATCTGGTATCGTGGCCCTCTGCCTGCTGGGCAGATACAGACCATGGTAAAATCAGCCTGCAAGACCAGCGCTCCCTCTATGGAGGAGTCTATGGATATGGCAGACTACCGTCGTGAGGCCATTATTTCCGTAGGCAGTTTTGCGGCTATGCAGATACTCAAAAAGGTATCTCCGGCGGCCTTTGTTAGCTGTAAGGTGCTGCGGAGCCTTATGATAATGTATATTGCCCGCAATTTCATCAAAAACGGTGTTACTGGTCTGGTACGGGACAACCGCCCCAATGCCGATACCCTGACAGCCACAGCGGTTATTGCCTCTGTTCTGGCAGGCAAGCCGGAATCCAGTCTTAGTCTGCTGGCTCTCTCCAACGGTGCAGAAATGCTTACCAGCTATGCTGCGGAAAAGGCTAGAAGCAATATTTCCGGTCTTTTGGATTTGAACCAGCCTTATGTATGGCTGGTGGAAAATGGCGTAGAGCGCAAGGTGCCTGTACAGGAGCTGAAGGTGGGAGATGTTATTGCCTCCCATACTGGTGAAAAAATCTGTATTGATGGCCGGGTATTGGAAGGAACTGCTGCCGTAAATCAGGCTTCCATTACCGGTGAATCTGCTCCTGCCATGAAGCGCAAGGGCTTGTCTGTATATGCTGGCAGTGTGGTTGAGGCTGGCGAGCTGCAGATTTTGGTGGAAAAGGTAGGTAAGGACACCTCTCTAGCCCATATTGTGCATTTGGTAGAGGAAGCTCAGACCCGCCGAGCACCGGTGCAGAACTTTGCAGATACCATGGCCAATCTGCTGGTGCCTATTTCCTTCCTGGGGGCAGCCATTGTCTATGGTGCCACTAGAGATTGGCAAAGAGTATTGAACCTTCTGTTCATTGATTTCTCCTGTGGTCTGAAGCTGTCTACCGCTACCGCAATCTCTGCTTCTATTGGCGCTGCGGCCAAGAAGGGTATTTTGGTCAAAGGCGGCAACTATATTGAGGCTCTGGCAGAAACCGATACCGTTGTTTTGGACAAAACCGGTACTATTACCGTAGGTGTACCTCAGGTAGCCAAAATTTATACTGCCAACAACGTGGAGGAAAAGGAGATGCTGCTTTTGGCTGCTTCTGCGGAGCAGCATTCCGTACATCCTTTGGCGGTGGCAATTCAAAAATATGTCAAAGAGCATGAGTGGACTGTGCCTCAGCACAAAACCTCCAAAACCGTGGTAGCCCGTGGCATGAGTGCTACTGTACCTGCCTTTGAGGACTATCAAGGGGGAGATGTGCTGGTAGGCAGTGCCAAATTTATGGTGGAAAGCGGTGTTGCCGGTATGGATCAGTTCATACTGGAGGATTTGACCATGGGCTATATATATGTAGCCTGCAATGGCCAGCTCATGGGAGTTATCGGCATCAAGGATCCAATTCGCCCTTTGATGAAAAAGACTCTGAACCAGATGCGCCGTTACGGTGTAGATGAAATTGTGATGCTGACAGGAGATTCCAAGGCTGTAGCCGCCAAGGTGGCTCAGGAAATGGATATTGATTCCTATCACGCAGAGGTATTGCCAGAGGACAAGGCCAACTATGTGATGAAGCTAAAGAAACGTGGTACTGTTATGATGGTTGGTGATGGTATCAACGATGCACCGGCTTTGGCCTTTGCCCATGTAGGCGTAACCCTAGGCAGTCGTCAGACAGATTTGGCTGCCGAATCATCAGCAGTCACCATTCGTTCTGAGGATCCTAGCCGTTTGATTGAAGCACAGCAGTTGGGCAGAAGAACCATGGATTTGATTCATCAGAATTTCATGGCTACCATAACTGTCAACTCAGCAGCCATGCTTTTAGGTGCTTTAGGTGTAATCACGCCTCTTTGGGCCGCAGTTATTCACAACACAGCGACCTTGGCTGTAGTATTGAATAGTGCCCGTATTTTGGCACCAGCAAAGAAAAAAATCAGAGGCTGAAAAAGCTTTCCATAATAAATACCATGAACTATAAGCAAATATGCCTAACAGGCTTGCTGGCTAGTTCATGGTGTTTTTTTTTATTGTATGAAATTGTCAGATGGATTGGCTTATTAGCTATCCTGCTGAGGAGGGCGGCAGCTGTCCCTCTTGACCAGATAATGAGGCACAATGATTTTTGTGGCACTCATACTAGGATTTTCAATCATATTAATCAACTGAAGGCCCGCCTCCATACCCAGCTGACGGGAATTGATATCCACGGTACTGAGAGGTGGTGTAGAAAGCTTTACCATTACAGAGTTATTAAAAGTGAGAATGGACAAATCCTCTGGTACCCTGATATGCAGTTCGTGGCAAATCTGCAGAGTAGCCAGAGCTACAGTATCATCAATAATCAGCAAAGCTGTTGGCCGGTTATCCCCAAGTAATAAATGAGCCAGACTGCTGTTTTTGTCCAAAGGCATGGTAATGCCGCAGATGGTATAGCTTTCCGGTATATCTAGATTGTTTTGCATCATAGAAAGCCGGAAGCCTGCATGACGCTCATAGGCAAAAATCTGAGAAATATTGTCGCAGACAAAGGCTATTTTCTTGTGGCCCATTTCAATCAGATAATTGGCAGCATCCTGTCCGGCTACCAGATTATCATTGTCCACATAGACAGTATCATTGACATAGGCACTGGCCTTGCCAATTACCACGAAGGGAATACGATATTGGTGCATATAGGTAATCAAAGGATCATCCAAAGCCGAATAGAGGAAAACAAAACCCTGAATTCTTTGGAGTCGCACCAGATCCTGAATACAATCCAGCATCTCCTGATAGTTTTCTCCGGAAATAATCATGGTGGAGTAGCGCTGCTCCATGGCAGCCTGACAAATACCACGAATCGAGCGGGTTACAAAGGGATTATCATAGCCCTTTTTCTCTTGGGGCTTCATAATAATGCCAATGTTGCGAGGTAATTTATTATTGGCAGAAATAGAATTTCTTTCGTTATTTATATTTGTTGCATTGCTTGTTGCAGAAACTTTATAACCCAAAGTGGCAATAGCCTGCCATACCTTTTCTCTGGTTTCAGCACTGATAGCTGGATTGTTATTGCAGGTTCTAGATACTGTGGCTGGAGAAACTCCTGCTAGGGCAGCCACATCTCTAATCGTTACTGCCATAAAAACACTCCCCTTCCTATAGCATGGAGCAAAATCAACCTTTGTTCAGGTTTTGTGTACATGATTTCAACTAAAGTCAACGACATATCATCAATATTTATTGCATAGTTGATTAGTTACATTTCATAAATGGAAAATTTTTTTGTCAATTACAACAGTCAAAAATAAATTTTGCTACATTATATATTACGATTTTTCACATCTTAAATTTACCCTATTTAGAAAAAAAAGTCAAGTTTGCAGAAAAAAGTGTTGCATAATTTTATGAAATATGGTTTAATATAGTTATAGCATTTCAGAAACACATCCAGGGGTGATGGAGGGCTGTTTCTGAATTATTTCATAAAACTATTCCAAGAAGTAGTATCATGATAACTGTAAATAAGGGGAGGAAAGAAATATGTCAAAGTCGGTTCTTACATCGGTGTACGCACCAATGACCGGACGGGTAATCCCTCTTAGCGAGGTTCCGGATCCAGTATTTTCCGATAAGATTCTGGGCGATGGTATTGCTATTATACCATCAGATGGTAATATCTACAGTCCTATTACAGGTACCTTGGTTACCATAGCAGAATCCCGTCACGCATTTGGTTTTCAGACAGCCGAGGGGGCTGAGCTTCTACTGCATGTGGGCTTGGAAACCGTTTCTCTAAAGGGAAAGCCTTTTGATATCAAAGTAAAGGAAGGCACTCAGGTAAAGGCTGGTGACTTGATTGCAACTGTGGATCTCAAGTATTTGGAGGAGAAAAACATTGCAGCTACCACACCAGTGCTGTTCTGTAATGCCGAGGCAGGAAAGCTGAACATTCCTGCTACAGAGGGAGAGGCCAAGGCTGGCCAAACTCTGATTTATACTATTGAATCTAAGGTGGAGGAGAAGGAAGTGGCCCAGGAAGAAACAAAGCAGGCTCCAGAGCCAGCTAAGAAGAGTGGTCTTATAAATTTTGACCTGTTGCAGAATTTGGGTAAAGTATTGCTGACAGTTATTGCTGTTATGCCTGCCGCAGGTTTGGCTTTGTCAATCGGTAAGGTTTTACAGCTCTGGTGTGTAGACATCAGCGCATTGGTAACTTTGGGTTGTGTATTAGAGAATATGGGCTGGGCTCTGATTGGTAATTTGCACATTCTCTTTGCGATTGCCATTGGTGGTTCTTGGGCCAAGGAAAGAGCCGGCGGTGCTTTTGCAGCTATTATTGCTTTCTGTCTTATTAACCGCATTACCGGCAACATCTTCGGTGTTACCGGCGATATGCTTGGCAATCCTGACGCTGTGGTATATTCCCTCTTTGGTCAGGAACTGTTGGTAAAGAATTACTTTGTTAGCGTATTGGGTGCACCTGCTTTGAACATGGGTGTGTTCATCGGTATCATCTCCGGTTTCGTTGGTGCTGCTGCTTATAACAAGTACTACAACTTCCGCAAGCTGCCTGATGTACTGGCATTCTTCAATGGTAAGCGTTTCGTACCAATGGTAGTAATTGCTTACTCCGCTGTTATTTCCATCATTATGGCTTTGATTTGGCCTGTAATTCAGGGTGCTATCAACGACTTCGGTGTGTGGATTGCTAACTCTGCTGATACTGCTCCTCTGTTGGCACCATTTATCTATGGTACTCTGGAGCGTCTGCTGCTGCCATTCGGTTTGCATCATATGATTACTATTCCTGTTAACTACACCGCTTTGGGTGGCACCTATGTGGTTCAGACTGGCCTGGGTGCTGGCACTACCGTATATGGTCAGGATCCACTGTGGTTGGCTTGGGTTAACGATTTGATTAACTTCGTTAAGGCTGGCGATACCGCTTCCTACAATCAGCTGCTGGCAACTGTTACTCCTGCCCGCTTCAAGGTTGGTCAGATGATTGGTGCAACTGGTCTGCTGATGGGTTTTGCTTATGCTATGTATCGTCGTGTAGATGCTGACAAGCGTCACCTCTACAAGTCCATGTTCGTTTCTACTGCTCTGGCAACTTTCCTGACTGGTGTTACCGAGCCTATCGAGTTCATGTTCATGTTCTGTGCTATGCCTCTTTATATTGTTTATGCTTTGATTCAGGGCTGTGCTTTCGCCATGGCCGGTGTAATTGATTTGAGACTGCATTCCTTTGGTAATCTGGAGTTTATTTCTCGTCTGCCAATGGTCAGCAATGCAGGCCTCATGGGTGATGTTGTAAACTTCCTTATTACCTGTGTAGCTTTTGCTATTATCGGTTATGTTGTGGCTTACTATGCTATCGGCAAGTTCCAGTTTGCTACTCCAGGCCGTCTGGGCAACTACAGCGACAGCGAGTCTGATGAAGAAGAGGGCAAGTCCTCTGGCAAAAAGGGTGACGGCAACAGCCAGGCTGAGCGCATTATTGCTCTGCTGGGTGGCCGTGAAAACATCGATTTGGTAGATTCCTGCTTTACCCGCCTCCGTGTAACTGTTAAGGATGGCAGCAAGGTAGCAGATTTGAAAGCCTGGAAGGCTGAAGGTGCTCAGAGCCTCTTTGTAAAGGGAAATGGCATTCAGGCCGTATATGGTCCAAAGGCTGATGTACTGAAGTCTGATATTAACGATATTCTTTGATAGCCCTTCTCCATATCTAGCACGATGATAATACTGTGGCAGGACCCCAATTACCTGCCATGGTATATATCATCTAATTGGATAAGGAGGGTTAAATATATTCATTCAATCTTGTCATAACCTAAGCCCGTGTTAGTATTCCTTATGAGGTGTATCATATGAAATTAATGACAATAAATACCCATAGTATTTTAGAAGAAAACTACATAGGCAAAAAAGAAAGCTTTGTAAAGGCAGTGGCTCAATTGCAGCCAGATATTATCGCCATGCAGGAGGTAAATCAGACTGCAGCCGCCAAGTATGCTCTGCCTGGACTGCAAAGAGGTCGCTATCACAATAATCAGGAGCCACGGCCCCTAAAAGCAGACAACCATGCTGCGGTGGTGGCAGAGGATCTTCGCAGGGCAGGTGTTGAGTACAATTGGACATGGTTGCCTATGAAGCTAGGTTATAGCAAATATGATGAAGGCATGGCAGTTTTTTGCCGTAAACCTATTGCGGAAGCTAATGTAATATTGTTAAGCCATGATGGGGATTATGCCAACTGGCGTACTCGTTATGCTCTAGGGATTCGTCCCGCAGGCACAGAGGATTGGTTCTATACCGTCCATCTAGGCTGGTGGAATGATGAAGAGGAGCCTTTTGATCAGCAATGGCAAAAGCTGGAGACTGCTGTGAAGCAAAAGAATCATCAGGGACGGATTTTCCTGATGGGAGATTTTAACAGCCCAGCCCAAATAAGGCATGAGGGCTATGATTTGATAAAAGAAAGCGGCTGGCAGGACACCTATCTTCTGGCACAGGAGAAGGATGCTGGCAACACTGTACGAGGTGTTATTGATGGATGGCGTGACAAGCTTACCCAGGAGCAAATGCTGGAGGGTATGCGGATTGACCATATCTGGTGCAGTGAGATGGTAAAGGTTCATTCTAGCAGAACCTATTTTGATGATAAAAATGAGCCGGTGGTTTCGGACCATTTCGGATTGCTTATAGATGTGGAGGATTGAAGATGATGAAGAGAAAAGCTGGGATATTGCTGCCAGTAAGCAGCTTGCCATCCCATTACGGTATTGGTTGTTTTGATGAAGCAGCCTACAAATTTGTAGACTGGCTTCAGTCAGCTGGACAGCATTATTGGCAGATTTTGCCTTTGGTGCCTACCAGTTATGGTGATTCACCTTATCAGTCCTTTTCTACCTTTGCAGGCAATCCATATTTCATCAGCTTGGACAAACTGGTAGAGGCTGGTTTTTTAACCGCCCAGGATATCAAGGCTGTGGATATGGGCAAAAATCCATTTGATATTGACTATGCCAAGCTGTATAATGGTCGTTACAAGCTTTTGCGCAAGGCTTATGAAAAGAGCCGTATAAGCGAGAATCAGGATTTCCAGCAGTATGTAGCAGATAATGGCTGGTGGCTGGAAGATTATGCTCTCTTTATGGCCTTAAAGGATAGATTTGAGGGCAAGTGCTGGAATGAATGGCCAGAGGATATCCGCCTCCGTTGGGGTTATTCCATGGACTATTATCGCAAGGAACTGTATTTTGATATTGAGTTCCAGATGTTCATGCAGTACCTCTTTGCCAGACAGTGGCAGGCGCTGAAGGCTTATGCCAACAGCAAGGGTGTGGAAATCATCGGTGATATTCCTATCTATGTAGCCATGGATAGTGCCGACACTTGGTCCCATCCAGAGTTATTCCAGCTCAATGACAAATGTGAGCCTTTGGCTGTGGCAGGCTGCCCGCCAGATGGATTTTCTGCAACAGGCCAGCTGTGGGGCAATCCTCTGTATAACTGGGATTATCACAGAAACACCAGCTTTGATTGGTGGATGAGCCGTCTCTGGTACGCTTTCAATATGTATGATGTACTGCGCATCGATCATTTCCGTGGCTTTGATGAATACTATAGTATTCCATATGGTGCCAAGGATGCTGTTAATGGTCATTGGGAAAAAGGCCCAGGCATTGATTTGTTCAAATGCATGAAATACTGTCTGGGAGATAGAAAGGTTATTGCTGAGGATTTGGGCTTTATGACAGACTCTGTCCGTCAGCTGGTAAAGGAAAGCGGCTTCCCCAATATGAAGGTGCTGGAATTTGCCTTTGATGCCCGTGATACCGGTGCAGCTGCCGATTATCTGCCACATAATTACAATAATAATTGCGTGGTTTACACAGGTACCCATGACAATGAAACCCTGCAGGGCTGGTTCAAGAGTATTACTCAGGTTGAAATAGATATGGTAAGAGATTATCTCTATGCCAGCAAGACTCCTTTGCAGGAGCTGCACAAGCCTATGATTAATACCGCTATGGCCAGCGTAGCTGCAACCTGCATCATTCCGTTGCAGGATTATCTGGGACTGGATAACAGTGCCAGAACCAATAAGCCATCTACCGTAGGACAGAATTGGCGGTGGAGAGTTGATGCCAAGGCTCTCACCCCTGAACTGGCTGCGGAGATATATAAATCTGTCAAAACCTATGGCAGATTGTAAAAAGGTGTCCCATGTCCTTGTTTCATTCAGGTGACAGGATAGGGGAGACTAGACAAAAACTGCTGGTGGCTTCGGCCACTGAGACAGTTCATACCCCAACCCCTCTGAGTATATTATATATGACACTGCAAGGATCTGCTGTATTCTACATCGCATTACACCCCACAGCAAGCCTTGCTACCAAATCTAGCAGCCTTCATATGTGTGAATGAGGGCTGCGGAGGGGATTAGGTATTTTTTTGGAGAAAATGAGAGAATTGTGGGAGGAGTTTATATTATGAAGAAGAAGTTAGCAAGTCTGGCTGCAGCTATGGCATTAACCGCTGTTATGGGTGGCACTGCTATGGCAGCTGAGGGTAGTCTGGCAGACGTACCAAAGGATCACTGGAGCTACGAGGCTGTAAATCAGCTGGTAAAGGATGGTATTATTGAGGGTATGCCTGATGGTACCTATGCTGGTGATCGTGCTATCAGCCGTTATGAGATGGCTGTTATCGTGGCTAGAGCTACTGACAAGCTGGATCAAGCTAATATTGCTGACCGTGCTCTGATTGAGAAGATGCAGTCTGAGTATGACAGCGAACTGAAGACCATTAAGGATGATGTTGCTGATCTGAAGGATAAGGTTGGCAAGCTTAATTTCTATGGTTTCATGCGTGCCCAGTATGATCATGACGACAAGGATACCCATGGTGTAGACCGCAGCAACGATCGTACCTATTTGGATTTGCGGGCTGACTACAAGGTAAATGACAACTGGACCGTAAAGACTCAGGTTGAGACTCATCATCGCTATAGCGACGATGGCAGTTACAACACTGGTTTTAGCAAGTATTCCCAGAAGACCTGGTCCGGCCATGATGGTAATATCAAGCGTGTTTGGGTAGAAGGTAATTTTGACAATGGCGCTTGGGTAAATGTTGGTCGTGCATGGAGAGGCTTGGGCTTCCAGAACGTTCTGCTGGGTACTGAAACTGACGGTATTCAGGCAGGTATTCCTATTAAGGGCACTGGCCTGACTGCCAGCGCAATCTATGCTTCCGGTACTGGTACTGGTGACAAGGAGTCCATCTACGGTATTGGTACTTGGGGTTCTGTAGGTCATTGCGTAGATATCAATCTGAACTATGTAAAGAGTGATATGAGCAAGGGTCATACCTATAGCACTGATGAAATTACAGGCTATAATTTCGTTAAGAATACTGCTGGTGCAATTACTGATATTGTACCAGAGTATAAGACTGTTACTGTTCCACGTGACAATGCCTTTGTTCTGTCTACTGGCGTTGATGTGGCTAAGAATGTACGCTTCCTGGCAGATTATATTCAGACCAATGCAGATAACAACAACAAGTCTGCAGCTGCCCGTATCAACTACAAGGGTACTGATCTGAATGATCCAGGTTCCTTTGGCCTCTATGCTCGTTACTTCAAGTATGGCGAAAACGGCCAGATCGCCGGTGATGATGAGTGGGGATCCACTCCATTCGGCTCCAAGGGCTGGATTGTAGGCGTTAAATATGTACCTGCAAAGAACGTAGAGTGGGAGACTCTCTACAGCCAGCAGAAGTGTGATTATGCTGGTTCCAACCCATTTGATCGCAATCTGTTCCGTACCCAGGTTGATTTCCACTTTTAATTAAATCCTTAATTTTTTTCGTAAACCTTACCCCATCTGTATGTGTATAGACAAATAGCTCCTGCTACTCCGCAGGAGCTATTTGTGGTTTTCAAGGCAATATACATCTTCCTGCCAGTGTAAAATACATAATATAGATTAGGTAGGTATTAGAAAATTTCTGATTTGGAGAGTTATACGTCCCCGTTTTTCTGAAAGACAGCCTGCGGTCATAACGACTTTTGCTCTGTCGGCTAAATGACCCTG
>CAKPVW010000016.1 GCA_934196075.1 uncultured Anaerovibrio sp. | reverse complement strand
TCCTCATTATTTGCAATAATCTCTTTTACCAAAATTAATTTCCTCCTACGGTAGTACCGATAACCTCACCGATAGCTGCCCGGTAAATATTTTCATAATCCTCAATATTGAATACTACCAGTGGAATATCATTATCCATGCAAAGGCTGGTAGCAGTAGTATCCATAATAGCCAAACGACGAGCTAGAATCTCAGAATAGCTGAGTTTGTCAAATTTCTTGGCATTAGGGTTCTTATTTGGATCGGAGTCATAGATACCATCTGTACCCTTCTTGCCCATCAAAATAACATCTGCCTTAATCTCCGCTGCGCGCAAAGCTGCAGTTGTATCTGTAGAGAAGTAAGGATTGCCGGTACCAGCACCAAAAATAACTACCCGGCCTTTCTCCATGTGACGGATAGCCTTGCCGCGAATATAAGGCTCAGCCACCTGACGCATCTCAATAGCAGTCTGTACCCGGGATGGAACTCCTACCTGATGCAGACCATCCTGCATAGCCAAAGCATTCATACAGGTTGCAAGCATACCCATATAATCAGCCTGTGCTCTATCCATGCCCTTGGCACTGCCAGAAAGTCCACGCCAGATATTGCCGCCGCCTACAACGATGGCTACATCCACACCCTCTTCATGAACCTTTTTAATCTGCTTGGCTATAGCCTCAACCACTGTTGGATTGATACCAAAACCCTGATCACCTGCCAGAGACTCACCGCTTAGCTTTAGGATAATGCGCTTGTATTTAGCTGCTCCCACTCAAATCCCTCCTAAAAATGAGAAATAACTGTCTTACCCTATTATAACCCCTACATTATTGAAAGAAAATGATTTTTTCATTTTCTTTCAATGGGATTTCTCAAATCAAATATAATTGCATTTGATTTGATTATACGCTTTTAAAAAGCAGAGAACAACAGCGTGTCCTCTGCTTTTAGAAAACTTTTCAGTTCTTATTTCATCTGAGCTGCAACTTCTGCTGCAAAGTCCTCATTCTTCTTCTCCAGGCCCTCGCCCATCTCGAAGCGTGCAAAACGACGAACCTCTACGCCAGCCAGAATGTCCTTAATGGTCTTGTCGGAATCCTTAACGAACTCCTGCTCAACCAGACAAACTTCCTTGTAATACTTGTTGATACGTCCGTCAACCATCTTCTCAACGATCTTCTCAGGCTTGCCTTCTTCCAGAGCCTGCTTGCGGAGAACCTCGCGCTCATGTGCCAAAGCTTCCTGATCTACATCGTCACGGCCAATGCACTGAGGCTTAGCAGCTGCAATCTGCATTGCAACATCCTTGCCCAAAGTCTCATCGCCACCGGACAGCTCTACGATAACACCAATCTTGCCGCCCATGTGAATGTAAGTAGCCAACTGACCATCCTCAGTAGTATAAACCTCAAAACGACGGAGGGACAGCTTCTCACCAATAGAAGCAACAGCCTCGGTCATAACCTCAGCAACAGTCTTGCCATCCATCTGGGAAGCATTCAGAGCATCCATATCAGCAGGCTTGCAAGCAACAATGTGCTCAGCAATCTTCTTTACCAGATTCTGGAAATTCTCGTTCTTCGCAACGAAGTCAGTCTCGGAGTTAATCTCAACAATGCAAGCAGTCTTGCCATTGGAAGCAGCAGCTACAACACCCTCAGAAGCAATACGGCCAGCCTTCTTAGCAGCCTTGGCAATACCCTTCTCACGGAGATAATCAATAGCCTTGTCCTTGTCGCCCTCGCACTCAACCAGAGCCTTCTTGCAGTCCATCATGCCTGCGCCAGTAATCTCACGCAGCTCCTTAACCAATGCAGCAGTAATCTGTGCCATTATATATATCCTCCTCAAAATCTCTAATGTAAAAAAGGGGTAAAGGGATAAATAACGTCCCTTTACCCCATCAATTCTTATTTAGCCAGGTATATTACTCAGCGTCCTCAGCAACAGCCTCAGCAGCCTCGCCCTGACGGCCCTCGATGATTGCATCAGCAATCTTGCCAGTCAGCAGACGAACAGCGCGGATAGCATCATCGTTACCAGGGATTGGGTAATCAATCTCATCTGGATCACAGTTGGTATCAATGATAGCAACGATAGGAATGTTCAGCTTATGAGCCTCTGCAACAGCAATGCGCTCCTTGCGAGGATCAACGATGAACAAAGCACCTGGAAGCTTATCCATGTCCTTGATACCGCCGAGATACTTCTCCAGCTTCTCCATCTCATGCTTCAGACCCTGAACTTCCTTCTTGGTCAGAACCTCGAAAACGCCATCAGCTTCCATAGCCTCCAGCTCCTTCAGACGGTTTACACGCTTCTGAATAGTCTGGAAGTTAGTGAGCATGCCGCCCAGCCAACGCTCGTTTACGAAATACATATCAGCCTTCAGAGCCTCGTCCTTAATAGCCTCCTGAGCCTGCTTCTTAGTACCAACGAAGAGCACAGACTTGCCTTCCTCTGCCACGCTGCGAACGAAGCTATAAGCCTCCTCAGCCTTCTTTACGGTCTTCTGAAGATCGATAATGTAGATACCATTACGCTCGGTGAAGATGTACTTAGCCATCTTAGGGTTCCATCTTCTAGTCTGATGTCCGAAATGAACACCAGCCTCTAATAACTGTTTCATAGAAACAACTGCCATAGTGGTGCACCTCCTGTTTTTCTTTCCTCCGCCAGCCTCATCCTTTGTTAAACCCCATGGGCACAGTACAAATATCAGCCAGCGTGCGTTTTTATAATTACACCGTAAGCAAGTATATCATAAACATTTCGCCTACGCAAGCTTTATTTTTATTTCTGCCTCGGTTTTACGGCACACAAAAACCACCTGAGTATATATTTCCAAAGGCTGAATTTGCCCGCAGGCGATTCATATACATCAGGTGGCTTTACTAATTTCTATTTAACTCTGTCAATCACTGCTGATTTTCTTCCAGCTTTCCAGCTACATACTTCAGCATAATATGGGCACTCTTTCTATTGGTAGCCAAAGGAATATTGTGCACATCACACAAACGCAGGAGAGCATTGATATCAGGCTCGTGAGGCTGAGAGGTCAAAGGATCCCGCAGGAACACTACAAAATGCACCTTCTCCGTAGCCACCATGGCACCAATCTGCTGATCTCCTCCCAGGGGGCCGGACATCATAGTTTCTACATCGAGATGGTATTTCTCATTAATCAAAGTACCGGTAGTTCTAGTAGCAACCAAATGAAATTTGCTTAGCAGATTCTTATGATGCTCCACAAACTCCAGCATCTCTTCCTTTTTCTTATCATGGGCAATCAGGGCTATAGTTTCCATACAAAATCCCCCTTTTCATTCTTCAATCTTTCTTTTCACTACAAATTTATCATAAGCCTAGCTAGCTTTATTGTAAAGTAAATTTTACGTAAAATCCCACTGTATTTCTTAGCTATATCTTATGATACAGCCTATTTTACACAATCTTTCTCATAGCAGCTTTGACAATGTCCTCTGGCACATTGCTATTACCGCACACCTTGCCAATGGACTCCATCAGAATCCACTTTACCTTGCCGCCTACAGTTTTCTTATCGTGGAAAGTATCTCTATACAAAGCCTCTACAGTGCACCCCTGAGCCTTAATAGGCAAATGAAGCTTCAATATTAAACTTATCATTCTATCCACCACTGCTTGATCAATCAACCCCAAGGATTTGCTAATATATGCAGCACACACCATGCCAATAGCTACAGCCTCACCATGATTATATCTAGCATAGCCAGTATTTTTCTCAATCGCATGAGCTGCTGTATGACCAAAATTCAGGATAGCTCGCAATCCCATTTCCTTTTCATCCTGACTAACCACATCAGCCTTGATTTCACAGGAGCGTGCTGTCATATGGGCAGCCGCCTCATTATCCAGGGCCGCCACTTTATTTATATTATCCTCTAAATACTGAAAGAATTCTGCATCGTAAATAATACCGTATTTGATAATCTCACCTAAACCAGTATAAATCTCCCGCTCTGGAAGGGTTTTCAAAGTATTTAAATCCATAAATACTGCCTTGGGCTGATAAAAGGCTCCAATGAGATTTTTGCCCAAAGGATGGTTTACAGCTACTTTTCCCCCTACGCTGGAATCCACCTGAGCCAACAAGCTAGTAGGTACCTGCACAAAAGGCACACCTCTCATATAAGAAGCTGCCACAAAGCCTGCCAAATCCCCTACAACTCCACCACCTAGGGCAAAGACTGGAGATTTTCTGTCCATACCTGTTTCAATACATTTGGTAAATAATTCCTCTGCCATGGCCATGGACTTTGAGCTTTCCCCAGCCGGAATCTCATATATATCTGCTATCAAATCTTCCTGCTGTAACAACTCCTGCAGCCATTGACCATAAAGGGGGCCAACATTTGTATCTGTAATAATCAGCCCCTTTCCAGAAAAATCTGCCTGCCGGCAAAATTCCCTTATCTGCTGCTCCAATCCATTACCAATATATATATCATAGCTGTTCTTACCCAGCTCCACAGGTACAATTCTCATCTTCAACCCATCTTTCCAGCTAACCTTATTTATCTTCTATCAGGCCTAGATTTCTCATAACCTCTTCCACCTTATCCGTATCCACAGGCTTGGAAGCATAGGCATCACAACCCTGACGAAAAGCCTCATCTACATAGCCAACATCAGCCAAGGCTGTCATCATAATAATTTTCAAATGGTCCTCCGAAGGTACTGCATGCTGCTTCTCCAACTGACGAATTACCTTCAGAACTTTCAATCCATCCACCTTGGGCATCATAATATCCAAGCAAAGCAGATCATAATGATTGTTCTGCTTGATGGAGTCCATATATAAATCTACAGCCTCCATGCCATCTACAGCCACATCTACCTCCCCATAGTTCTGCATGAATTTTTGCAAAAAACTGCGGCTAATGCGGTCGTCCTCGGCAATCAAAATTCTCATGGTTCTTCCTCCTAACTGTTGAGTTTATCCTCACAGTATTTTAATAAATCCATTATATCATCATCAGGCTGTGAATTTACAGCTTTTTCTATATTCTCATTGCTTTCCAATTTCTCCAAAGCCGGCGGCAAGGATTCCACCTCAGACACAGGATTATTCATGTATGGATTCATGAACACAGACTGATCCTTTAGCTCCTTATCTGCCTTTTCAGCTTTTATCAGGGGAATGACAAAAGTAAATCTACTCCCTACACCTGGTCTGGACATAACGTGAATTTCCCCATACATGGCAGTTACCAGCTCTTTGACAATAGTCAATCCCAAGCCGGTACCACCAAATTTTCTTGTGGTGGAACCATCTACCTGACTAAAAGGCTTGAAAAGTCTCCCCTGCTCTTCTCTATTCATACCAATACCAGTATCTTCAACATAAAATTCCAGCATATTTCTAATGCCGCGTCTAGCAATCGTACACCCTAAGGTAATAGAGCCATGACTGGTAAATTTAATGGCATTGGTCAGCAGATTGTGCAAAACCTGCCTCAACCGCAAAGGATCTCCCTTGACATAATGTGGCAAATTGGTACAATTCGGCACCACAAATTCCAGTCCCTTGCCTTCCGCCAGATTGGCATGAACAGCCGCTACTCTCTGCAAAAGAGCATGCAAATCCAAATCTATATGCTCTATGGTCATCTTGCCATTTTCCAGCTTGGCATAATCAAGGATATCGTTAATAATTCTTAGCAAATCCTCGGAGCACTGCTTAGCCGCTTGAAGATTTTCCCGCTGTTCAGCATCTAGATTCGTCCGCAGAGTAAGATTTATCATACCAGTCATACCATTAATAGGAGTACGTATTTCGTGACTCATATTGGCCAAAAATTGTGTTTTGGTATTACTAGCAACCTCTGCCATGCGGCGGGCCTCCATAAGCTCTTTTTCTCGCTGCTTACGGCGGGATATATCAATCATGGTAAGGACAATCTGCTTCTCATTTTCCTTCCATACCTGAGTAAGAAAAAATTGTAACCAAACAGGCTCCTCTGAGGCTCTGGTAATAACTGCAGCTACAAATTCTGAAGAAAAGCTATCATCTAATACGGCAGCTTCTATATTATTGCGAATAATACAGAATTTGCATTTTTCGCCTCGGCCACATCCATGGGGAATACAATTAATACATTGAAATACATCCCCAAATTGCTTGCCTATAACTTCCTGATAAGTCCCCCCCAGAATTTCCAGCGCAGATTCATTTACCTCCACAATCTCTCCATCAATATTGAGGCTGCAAATACCTATCTTCGCTGCCTCAAAAACAGATCTCATATAATATTGGTCGCTTTCCATTTTGTGAGCAATCCCCCGCAATTGGGAAATATCACGAAAAACAGCACTACAGCCTATAACCTCACCCTTTTTGTTGTGGCGTGGTGAGCAGGTAGCAGATAAAAATACAGGCTCATCATGGTGCATAATACCAATATTTTTGCTAAGTCCCACAGTTTTATCTTCCTGGATAGCTCTACTAATAGGGCAAAAAAACTTTTCTTTAGTTTCTAGATTAATCAATCTGCTAATCTGGCTAAAACAAATAGGATTACTGGGCTGAAAGCGAAATTCAAAAATATTTTCTGCCGCTTTATTCATATAAATAACTTTGCTGTCCCTATCTGTCATTACAAAGCCGTCAGCCAAGCTTCCCATAATACTTTCCATATGGTCAAAGGAAAAGGCTTCCGCCTGAACCGCTGAATTTTCCACGCTAACGCCTCCCCTGTCCACATGCCATGGTAGTAATCATAGAGGCCATCCCTGCCAAAGGCAGCTGCTTTTGAACAGCTCCCTTTTCATAGGCTGCTCGGGGCATACCATAAACCACACAGCTTGCCTCATCCTGTCCCAAGGTAGCTGCCCCCTGCTGCCTCATTTTCAAAAGGCCATTAGCGCCATCTGCTCCCATGCCAGTTAAAATAACTCCTAGAGCAGCATTACCTATCTGCTCTGCCACAGAATCAAATAATACATCCACTGATGGGCAATGCCCATTCACCTTTGGTCCATAATTTACATCCAGCTGCATAATGCCACCCAATTTTTTTACCCGCATCTGCTTATCACCAGGAGCAATATAAGCCCAATTAGGCTGCAATTTATCTCCATTTTCAGCTTCTTTAACAGACAGATGACATTCACTATGAAGCCTGTCCGCAAACAATTTGGAAAACATGGGGGGTATATGCTGAACTATAACAATCGGTGGCAAAGGCGGTACCAAACTTTTCAATACCTTGGACAAAGCCTCTGTACCACCTGTAGAAGCTCCAATAGCAATTAAATCTATTTTAGCACTGGTTTTCGCCTTGACTTCCACCACAGGAATCTGTTGAGGTGTAGGTCTAACATGAGGTATCGTATTATGCTGCACCGCTTGGTTGGTATTTTTCACAGAGGCAGACGTTTGCTTTACTGCCGCCTTAGCCATTTCCACAGCGGCACTTATCATCACCTTGCCTTTGCCATTAGAATTTCCTTCAGCATCTCCCAATATCGCATAGTCAACCTTGGGCTTGGTAATGGCATCTGCCTGCCGTACCAGCTCCTCCACCTGAACCATATCCATTTGGCTTTTAATTTCCCTTTGTCTAACCTGGTCTGCTGACAAATCTCCATATTCCTTAGCTAACTTTACCTCAGCTGCCAGACCATCCAGATAAGAGCCACTGCCAAGAGTTGTAGAAGGTTTTTCAAGAAATGAAAAGGCCCCTGCCTCCATAGCCAAAGACTTGTAAACAGGTCGCGAACTGGACACAACTGTAGGTAAATTATACTGAACAATCAGCCGCCGCAAAAATTCAATACCATTCATATTGGGCATTTCCACGTCCAAAATCATAACATCAGGATCAAAGGAGAGAATTTTATCTCTTGCTGCGAAAGGATCTCCCGCTTTCTCAATCCTGGTGCCTACGGGCAGGCGCCCCTTTAAACCTCTTGCCACTACCTCCCTAAATAAAAGGGAATCATCTACTATCAAAATTTTCATTGGTTCCATATTTGGCTCACTTCTTTCGATAAACTGACGGCATCACATACTCGAAAGGAGCCGACTTTCTGTCAATTACCTCGGAATGTCCCACAAACAGAAAACCTCCCGGTTCTAGGAAATCATAAAATTTCTGCACTAGGGCATCACGAGTCTCGGTATCAAAATATATCATTACATTACGACAAAATATGACATGGAATGGTTTTTTAAACGGAAATACCGGATTCATCAAATTGAATTGGCGATACAAAACCTTCTGCTGCAAAGCCTGAGAAACCTGCCAGTCACCTGTAGCAAGCTGGTGAAAGAACTGTCCCCTCCACTGAGGAGGCAATCCCTTAACCGCTTCATCGGCATATATACCTTGACGAGCCACATTCAATATATCCTGAGACAAATCCGTTGCCAGCAAAGTAGTTTCCCACTGTGGCCCTTGCAGAGCAAAAAACTCCGCCATAATCATAGCCAAGGTGTAGGACTCTTCGCCACTAGAGCAGGCGGCACACCAGGTACGAACATCTCCGTCCCTGATGGCTGAAGCCAAATATGGCAATACCTGCTTGCCAAAAAATTCAAAATGGTCTGCCTCCCGCATAAAAAACGTATGATGAGTGGTTATAGCCTCTGCCAACAGCTCCATACCTTTGCCGGAAGCATCCTCCTTGACATATTGCAAAAACTCTCTTTCATCAGCAAACCCATATTCACTATTATTTAGCAGTTTAAAAAGTCTGGATTCCAGCAAGGCCTTTTTTTCTGTAGGCAGCTGAATGCCAAAATTATCCTGTACAACCTGGGCATACTGTTGGAATATTGATTCCTGCATACACTAACCACTCCTATTTAGCACTTTGGTAGTAACTCTAGTATTTACCAAAACCCTCTTCATCAGTCAGGGCAATGGTTTTTGGCTTTACGCCAGGGGCTGCTGGAACAATTGCCGGTCTTCTGCCAGAACTGCTCAAATCAGGCTTCTGAATGGAGGAATTTACATTGCCGCCATTATAAAAACTGCTTACCTTGTTTCCTAGACGGAACTTGCCTACGTTGGCTCTCATAATATCTGCCTGCTGGTTCAAATTCTGACTAGCTGTTGCTGCTTCCTCAGAAGTAGAAGAATTAGCCTGTACAACCTGAGATACCTGCTGTACCCCCTGATTAATCTGCTCCAGAGCCAGCTTCTGTTCATTAGACGCCTTAGCAATATTAGCCACAATATCTGCAACAGAAGATACATCTCCTACAATAGCATTTAGAGCCTCTGCTGTCTTGTGAGCAATCTCCCGGCCTGTCTCCACCTTTTCCATGGAGCCTTCAATCATATCAGTGGTTTCCTTGGCTGCCTTGGCACTGCGGGCAGCCAAATTGCGAACCTCCTCAGCAACTACAGCAAAGCCCTTGCCATGCTGTCCAGCACGAGCCGCCTCAACCGCAGCATTCAAGGCCAGGATATTGGTCTGGAAGGCAATTTCATCAATAACCTTGATAATCTTGGAAATATTAGCAGAAGAAGCATTTATCTCCTCCATAGCAGTAAGCATTTCCTGCATTTCCTCATTGCCCAGCTGAGCCTTTTCCTTGGTGCCTACAGTCAAATCATTAGCCTTTTCTGCATTCTGGGCATTGCTGGCAGTCTGGGAAGCAATTTCTGCAATAGAAGCAGACAGCTCCTCCACGGAAGCAGCCTGCTGGGAAGCCCCCTGAGAAAGAGCCACGCTGGCATCAGAAACATTATGCGCACCAGCAGCTACCTGATCTGCTCCCTGATTTATTTCTGTCAACACTTCATGCACGCGCTGGCGCATAATTTCAAAGCTTGCTGCTACATCTCCCAGTTCATCACCCGTGCTGGTAACAACCTCAGTAGCCAAATCTCCCTCGGCAATCCTATCAGCAGCCTGGCCTAATTGAGACAAACGTCTCTTCACATCTTGATTGAAGAAGAAGCCACCAGCAAAGGTACCAAGCATCAGTAATACAGAAATAATAATGATATTGCGAACATCACTATTCATTTCCTCAGTAGCCGCTTTGTCACGACTCTGAGCAGAGGCATAGCCCAGATCTGCTATTTCTTCCACCTGCTTGGCTATGTCACCCTCCAGCTTAGCAAATTTAGCAGAAGCCGCAGCCTGAGCCTCAGGACTCTGCACCTGACCAGCCTGTTTTGCCTTCAGTACAGACATTGTTTCCTGACGGAAGGAATTATAATTATTGGTAATATTAGCAACGGCAGCCTTGCCGGCATCTGAATGGGCAGCTTCCTGCATATTCTTCAGATTTTCATCTGCCTGATTCAAATCTTTTTCCATTTCAGTGATAAACATCTGCATCTTAGCAGGATCCTGGGTATTCAAGGCCAAAAGCATATTAATTCTAGCTTCATTAAAATGCATGCCCATTTCATAGGCGCTGCTGCTGGCCATAACATCCTCTGCCATAATAGTCTCGTAGGTAGCATCATTTTCCTTAACTACACTGATACCATAATAAGCAATGATGCCTATCAAAAGCTCTGTCAACGTCAAAAAAGCCATCAACTTAGTACCAATTTTCATATTCTTAAAAAACATCATGTTTAATATCCCCCTCAATCCACATTATTTCTCCGACTGACCTCCCTGTCAGCCTATGAAAAGTAGTGTTTCGTGCTTTAGCTTAGGCCTGAGCCTCATTTTCTGGAGCATCATCTTCAGTCTCACCAACTGCATTACCCATTAGTTCTTCTTCCTCACCAGAAAACAGCTTTTCCCAATCCAACAGCATCACTACGCCAGAAGACAGCTTGCCAATACCACGGATATATCTATTCTGGGATGCCTTTAGCTCAGGAGGCGGTACAACATTCTGCTCTATGATATCCAACACCTCAGATACACCATCCACAATAAGACCTATAAGCACATCATGGATTTCCACTACCACAATACAGGTTCTATCTGTATATTCCCGGAACTCCCGACGGAATCTCAACCGCATATCCACCACAGGAATTATCTTGCCCCGCAGGTTAATAATGCCCTTGACGTAATCCGGCACCTCCGGCACACTGGTAATTTTCTGAATGCCAATGATCTCTATTACCACACTAATATCAATACCATAAACCTCTTCTCCTAGTGTAAAGGTCAGGTATTTGTCCTTCAATGTATCTTCCTCTTCCAGAAGATTCTTCTCATCCTCCACAATATTTCCTCCTTCCCCATATCAGGAATATATTATATGATGCAACTTCTGCGGGTCAAGTATCAAGCTGATACTGCCGTCTCCCAACAGGGTGCAGCCACTGATACCAGTTGTATTCATAGCTTTGCTAATATAAGCTGGTACTGGCTTGACGACTATTTCCTGTACTCCCAGCAGACGATCCGCCACTACACCAAATGTTTTATCTCCTGCTTCCAACAGCATGACAATGCCCTCTGTAGGCTCTGTAACAGCACCCTCTATACCATATAGATCATGGAGTCGTATCACAGGACAGCAATTTTCCTGCACCATAATCATTTCCTGGCCTTCAGTATCTCTGAATATTTGACCAGGAGTTGGTCTAAAGGAGCGACTGATGCTGCTAATTGGTATAGTAAAGCTGGACTCGCCAACCGTTACAGACATACCATCAATAATAGCCAGCGTCAATGGAATCCGAATGGTGGTAACACTGCCCTGACCAGGATTGCTATCCACCAGAACATGCCCACCTAGAGCCTTGATATTGGAAACAACTACATCCATACCCACGCCACGGCCTGAGAACTCTGTTACCTTTTCCTTGGTAGAAAAACCAGGTGCAAATATGAAGGAATAAATCTCTCCATCAGTGTACTCCTCCTCAGGTCTAGTCAAAAGGCCATTCTTTCTAGCTCTATCCAAAATCTTTTCTTTGTTCAGACCACCGCCATCATCCTTGATTTTTATAACAACCTCACCACCAGCGTTTTCCGCTGACAGCACAACAGTACCCATTTCATTTTTGCCGGCCTCCTTACGTACCTCTGGCATCTCAATGCCGTGATCAATGGAGTTACGAACAATATGCATCAATGGATCTGAAATATGTTCATTAATATTTTTGTCCACCTCGGTATCCTGACCAACCAATACAAGTTTAGCCTTTTTACCCAGCTTCTTGGTCATATCCCGGACAATACGATTCATCTTCTTGAAGGTACCATCCAAAGGCACCATCCGAAGGGACATTACACTATCCTGCAGCTCTCCGTTTATCTTATGCAGCTGGCGAGCTGCCTTTTGAAAATTATCCAACTCCAGTCCTGCCAAATCAGGATTCTGAACCACCATAGCCTCAGCAATAACCAGCTCGCCGACTAAATCCATCAGTCTGTCCAGCTTATCTACCCGAACACTGATCATCTGGCTGCCCTCGCCATGATGTACAGGCTTGCTGCTGCCCTGAGATGGTGCCGCCGGCATAGGTGTTGATACCTGTCCTGGCAATCTTGAAACAGGCTGATTAGAACCATCAGCCTCCTGCTCAGCAGCATTCCCTGCTGGTGGCAAATCAGGCTTAATAGGATCAGTATTTTCCATGGCATTAATAGACACAGTCTCAGGACTAGGCCAATACTCGCACTCTGCTGTACTATTTAGTTCCTTCAGCTCCAGCTTTTCCAAAAAGATGGTCTGATCCAATTCTTTTTTTATCTGATCGCAATCCAGCTTGGTAGTAAAGAATATCCGAAAGCCCAGAGACTTAATCGTATCTGCGGCAGTTTCATCCTCCAGAATTTTTTCTGGCAGATTATGTATCTCTATTACTTTATCCTTGAGGTTGTTCAACACGCCAAAGGCACGAACCTCCTCCATTTCACAGCCCTCTTGGAAGAAAATCGTGGCTGCAAAAATATGGACTCCATTCTCAGGACTGCCATCAGCGTTAATCCCGCCATCAGTCTCAGGCTGTTTAGCCGCACCAATATAATATTGCTTTGGCTTTGGTTTCTGCTGACCTGCATTTTTTACTTTGCGAAGATCTATATCTGGATCATCGCCATTAGCCAGCTTCATTTCTCTCAGGAAATTCTTGGTATATTCCCTCAACTCTTGACTGCTGGCATCAGGTTTTCCACCGTTATCCAGCTTGTCCATTTCAATACGAATAAAATCAACTGCATTCAGCACAATATCCGTAATAGCTGTTGCATCCACCTTTTGCGGATGCAGCTCCCTGATGTAGTAGAAGATATCCTCTACTGAGTGTGCCAAGGTTGACACCTCATCAAACATCATCATGGCTGCCGAGCCCTTTATGGTGTGCATTGCACGAAAGATCTCATTTACATCATCTACACTGAAACCGCCATTTTCTTCACTAGCCAAAGATATTTGCTCTAGCTGCTCCAAAAATTGTCTGGTTTCGTAGATAAATACTTCCACCATAGGTTCTGCCACATACTCATCCCCTATCTATTTTCTATTTTCCATCCTATACAGATTGTTGTACATTAGGTACAATCTATATTATACAATAAACCAGCCCAAAAGCCCAAATTTTCATGCCATGATTCCTATATTCAACAACAAATAAAAAAATCCTGCTAATAAAATAAAAATTTTAAAAAATATGAGGTCACTTTTGTTTTAATATTAATATCATGGATTTCAGCAAAAAAAGTATCAAAATCTGAAGAACTCAATCACCCCAAATTCTGATACTTTTTTATTGATTTTCTAAATTATCTATTTTTTACTTCCTATTTGAACCATAAAACAGCATATAGACCTATTGTCTCACAATCACAGAAACACCATCAGGAATCACCACTACCCCTGCATCCTTACCTTTAATTTCAAAAGCACGCTGCAAAGCATCCTCAAAGGTATAGGCATGCTCCATATGCATTTCCTTAATCATCTCAGGACTGCACATATCCGTTACCATGATAACTGTGAATTTATCCAAAATTCTAGCCAAAATCTGCATTTCCCACTGATCTGGAATAGTCTCATTTCGTGGCACCTTGGCTATGCGATCCAGCAAGGCACGAGGACTTTCTACATCTCGCAAATTTTCATAGAAAGACTGTCCGCCATGACCATCATTGCAAGCGGAAACCATAATAATAACGCCGCCTTCCTTGCAGTTCGCCTCGGCAGCGGTCATCCCCTTAACAGACTGATAGATATTCTGATCTAGAGGATAACCTCCATTGGTGGTAACCACAATATCTGCTGGCTGAGCCTTAACCTCTGCCATCTTCAGGACATATTCACAACCTGTAAGATGTGCCTTCTCGCTATCCCCTGCAAAGGCAGCAATAACCTTCTTCTCTGCGTTAATAACCACATTCAAAATAAAGGCCAAACCTGCCTGCTGAGCCGCATAAAGCATATCCTTGTGAATAGGATTATTCTTCAAAATACCAGTTCTAGCATAAGGGCTGGCAATAAATTCACTGCAATGATTGGCCATAACTGTAGTGGCAGAGGCAATACCTGGCAATACGCTCTTCCGCCCCCCTGAGAAACCAGCAAAGAAATGTGATTCAATAAAGCCCTCAGCAATCAACAAATCTGCCTCCACTGCTAATTTGTTAATCTTCAAAGCTCCACCAGAAGGCAGCTTACCCAAATCTGCCATAGCTGCATCATCCTGAGAATCGTGAACCACTATTTTCTCCTCATTAACTATTTTCTCACCGTATTTCTGTACCAACTCCTCGTGGGTGGTAGCTCGATGAAAACCTGTAGCAATAAGAATAGTAATATCTATCTCTGGATTAGCTTCCCGCAGCCTTCTCAACAAGATAGGCATGGTAACATGACTAGGTACAGGTCTAGTATGATCACTAGAAATAATAACCACATTTTTCTTGTCTTTGGCCAGCTCCTCCAAAGATGGACTGCCTATGGTATTGTCCAGTGCCCGTTCCACAATATCCTGCTCTGTGCCCTCCATGACGCAGCCAGCTGGATGGCTCTCCAGCACCCCCTGAAAATTAGCATCTGGAATCTCAATATTCATTTGGATTTTGTTGTAGGGAATCTGCAGCTTCATCTTCTCTAACCTCCTATAAAGAAACTTCATTGCATTTACGCTCACTTTATCTTATTATATAGTTTTTCCCTTTTTTTAGCAACAAAAACACAAATTGTTTTGAATTAGTTTAGATTTTTTTATTTTCTCTAGCCAAACTAACTTCCCGCAGGAAATTTGTTTTAATAGTCTCCACCAAGGTCTGAAGCTGACTATCTGTCCCTGTAAAAGGCACAAATCCCCCTGCCATAACCTGATGTCCGCCACCAGAACCAAGACCTGCTAAAGCCTTTGCTGTAATAGCCCCTGCATCCAATTCATTAATAGATCTAACGGAATATTTCAAACCTCTATCCTTGCGGGAATACACCACGCAGAAAGATACCTCCCGCAGACTAAGAATAAAATCTGACACAGATGCCACCAAAGCCTCCTGACAATTTTCTCCTGCAAAGGCAAAAGCCACATTGTCATCATAGAGATGAATGCTTTCAATAGCCTTGGCATAGGCCTGCAAATCACTAAATTCCAGCTCTGAATTTTCCAAATAATAAATGACATCCTTATCACACAGTGGGAAAAGCTTATTCAGCATATCCATATCCAGCTGGCTGACACCTCTAGACAGCTTAGCCGTATCACTGCGTATACCAAAGGTTAATACTAGGGCAGTTTTATTATCCATAGGCACATCATTGTCAAAAAAATAACTAGCAATCATGGAAGCGCAGGACCCTACCTCTGGGCGAATATCTGCAAAACGATATTCTGCTGGGATAAAAATAGGATGGTGATCTATACTAGCTATTTCCTCCCCAGTTATATCCACCACATTACCGTTGAATTTCTGGGCATCTACCAAAATAACCTCATCATCATCACGCAACGCCTCATTTATGTCCACCAGCTTGCTAAACTTGATATTCAGCTTTTCAATAATATAATTAGTATTAAACCGCTCTATTTCTCCCTGATAGCAAACAGTTGCCTCTACATCAAAATACTTCAGCAGCTGCTGAAGACCATAGGCAGAAGCAATAGCATCTGGATCTGGAAAATTATGGGTTTGTATGTACACATGCTTATGAGTAATAGCCTTTAGCAGACCTTCCATTTTCTCTGTCATATAGCCCTCTCCTTTAGAATCTTATACAAAAATAATACACTCTACAAAGCATTATAACCCCTATATTATTGAAAGAAAATGATTTTTTCATTTTCTTTCAATAACTATACCCCTTCTTTTAACTTTGGCTCCTTGAAGTAATATATTAAAACGTATGTTAATAAACTTTATGTAAAAATATACAACGAGGATTTTCAAACAGACACAAATTTGCTATAATAGTTTTATATTGTAAAAATACTTTTGAAGGAATGTGATTCAATGATACCTGAGAAATTTATGCAGATTGGTGCTGCTATTATGCAGAATCCGGAAATGCTCCAAAAGCTGGCTAGTGCCAAGAGTCCCCAGGAGGCATTTGAAATTGTTCAGCCTCTTCTTGGTGAAATGACTCTGGAGGAGTTTTTGGCTGCTGCTGCCACTTTGGCACCTATGATTCCAGCAGACCTGACTGATGAGCAGCTGGATGCTATGCCTGCTGGTAATATTATCCGTGCTTTCCGTGGCTGGGTAAAGGACTTATAATAAAAGGACTTCCCCTAACGGTGAAAGTCCTTAGCTTATCAACAATATCTCTATTGTGCCTCAATTGTAGTACCTGCTGCAATTGAGGTTTTTTGTTGTGTAGAAAAAATAACTTCTAGAGTTATTGATTTTCCAGACACTGCCGCAATACTTCTGCCATAGGCTCTATAGGCAACTGCTGCCCGGTCCAAATACGGAATGCCTCCGCCCCTTGACCTACCAACATTTCTTCACCGTTTAAGGTTTGACAGCCACGCTCTCTGGCTGTCCGCAGAAACATGGTCTCTGCAGGTGTATAAATAATATCATATACAAAAACTGTCGGAGACACAAACCGCCAATCTATAGGCGGCATAACCAGTGTATTGGGTTCCATACCCAAAGGAGTAGAATTTACTAAAAGCTCTGCCTGAGAAAGCAGCTGACTAAATTCCGGACTCTGCCAATCCAAGACCTGAATATCCATATAAGGCCGAAAATACTCTGCCACTTTCTGTGCCTTGTATACATTACGTACACCAATAGTCAAGGAAGCCACGCCTTCCTTGATTAGTCCCCAGATAATAGCTCTGGCAGCTCCGCCAGCGCCTAATAGCACGGCACGCTTGCCTGCTGGCGCAAAGCCATGATTGTGCATTCCCTGCAGGAAGCCAACCACATCTGTATTGTAACCTGTCAAAAAGCCATCCTGTATACCTACAGCATTGACAGCTCCTATCACCTGTGCGTCCTTGTCTATGGCATCCAAAAAAGGCATAATGGCCTGTTTATGAGGGATCGTTACATTGAAGCCTTGAAATCCCAAGGTTTTCAATCCAGTTACTGCCTGAGCCAACTCTCTTTCTTCCACTGGCATAGCTATATAAACTGCATCCAGCCCTGCTGCCTGAATACCTGCATTTTGCATGGCAGGAGAAAGAGAATGGCCTATAGGATGTCCTATAACCCCAAAATTTCTTGTATGACCTGTTATCATTCTGCTACACTCCTTAGGCCTTGATAGATTTGGCATCTGTCTTGGCCTGGAATTTAGCCTTGTATACAATAAATCTTTCGTGGGTGCCTGAGCCAATCTCTCCGGACTCGTCTCTAGCAGTCACTCGAAAGGAGATTTTACGGCCTTCTACAGCTGTAATCTCTGCGATAGCCACAACCTCCATGCCTACTGGCGTAGCTGCTGTATGAGCAATATTCAGAGCAGTACCAACTGTGGTGCTGCCTTCCTCCACCAAGCTATCCATCAACTCTGAAGCAGCCTTTTCCATTAGACAGCACATAGCAGGAGTAGCAAAAACTCTGAGGCAGCCACTGCCCATGGTGCTGGCAATATTCGCTTCATTGACGATAGTTTTTGCCTCATTAGTAAGACCAATTTTAATTTCCTTTGCCATATCAGCCACCAAATACCTCAGTAAAGTAAATAACAGTTACAGTATCATTCATAGAAATACGCTTCTTGTAGATACGCTCAAAATCTGCAATCAACTCCTCACGAGAGTTAATATCAGGGTTCTGCTGTCCCAAATCCTCGGAGGTCAGATTTTCCATGGTCTTTACCCGAACCTTGTCCAGATAAGCAGTGTACAGATGCTTCTTAGGTGTAAATTTCTTGCCGGCAGTAATCCAAACAATAGATCCCTCTGGATATTTATCACTTACATCACCTAGACGGACAGTGCACTTTTTCTTACGCTCCACAATCAGCTTTTCATGCTTCTCCGCTTGAAAATTTAAAGACATCATTTTTCATCAAGTCCTTCCATATACAATATTAGTGATTTCTTACTGAAAATAGCAAATCAATTCAGTTGCTATCATTTTAACATACTATCGTACTAAAATAAATATTACACTCAAAATTTATGCCTCAAACATTTTTCTCACTGAAGGAGCATTTTTCGTTAGCTTCTTTATACTCAAATCCTCCGCCTTGTTATTGGCCAATCTTAGCTGATTTTCGGAGGAAAGCAGAGCATCCTTAGTCTTTTGCAAATGAGTTATGGTCTTGTCTATTTCGTCTATAGCAGTTTTGAATTTTTTGCTGGCAATTTCATAATTGCGCCCAAAGCCCTGCTTAAAGGCATTCATATTTTCCTCAAAATTGGCTATATCCAGTTGCTGATTCTTGGCAATTTCCAGTTCCTGACGATATTGCAGACTATTTAGGGCTGCATTCCGCAGCAGGGTAATCATAGGAATAAAAAACTGAGGACGAATTACATACATTTTTTCATAGCGATAGGAAACATCCACAATACCATTATTGTACAATTCATTGTCCATTTCCAACAATGATACTAATACTGCATATTCACACTTCTTTTCCCGTCTATCCTTATCCAGCTCCTTGAAAAAATCCTCATTTTTGTGCTTGGTAGCGGTCTTATCCATCTCGTTTTTCATCTCAAACATGATGGAAATAAATTCTGTATCATCCTTACTTTCCCGAAAAATAAAATCACCCTTGCTGCCAGTTTTGGCATCATTATCTTTTTCAAAATAAGCAGTTGGAAAAGCTGTCATACGCAGGGAATTAAATTGATTTAGGCAATGCTGTTCCAAACTTTCCCCTACCATTTTAGTAGATTGACGCGCCTTGAAATCCTTGTAATAATCTATCTGCTCATCTCTTTGCTTCAATTTTTCCTCATATTCCCTGCGCAGAGATTGTTCTCTTAATTGGTTCGCCATATCATTATTGGCTATCTGTTCCTGCAGCTTGATAATCTCCGCCGACTTTTCCGTAATCTCACTTTCCTTTTGCTGTACAGCTTCTACAACAGCCAGCTTGCGCTCTGTCTGACCATTGGCCAATTCGGCTCTTAACCCCTCAATGGTGCGGATTTTATCTGTCAATTCCTTTTGCTGTGCCTCCAGTGCATTTTGTTTTTCCAGATTTTTTTGATTAACCATTTCACTAAGAGCCAACCTTTGAGCAGCTTCCTTTTCCGCCAACTGTGCCTGCAGCTGCTCAATCAACCTATCCTTTTCCGCCAGCTCAGACTCCTTGCTGGAAAGCATATGGGCCAGCTCCGTTTTTTGTTCCATCCTAGCAATTTCCAAATCCTTTTCCTTCAGCTTTTGGAACTCCTCTTGTCTCTTTTGCACTTCCTGAGCAAATTCTCTATCCCGGACCTGCTTCACAATTTTGGCATAGCCAGATTCGTCCACCACAAAAACCTCGCCGCATTTAGGACATTTTATCTCCTGCATATTCCCGCCCCCTACATAAATATCAGACATAGATTCATAAGCGACATCTCATCTTGTCCCCTATCAATACCAGAACTTCTCAATCTTATTTTAATTATAACCTCTATATGATTTAAAGAAAATGCCTTTTGAATTTTCTTTAAATCATATAGGGGTGACCAGGATGGTGGAGATATTAGCTCCACAAAAAAAGGCGCAGTTCCCGTGAGAAACTACGCCCTTAACATAATATGTTTAATTTTGTTTTGCCTTGAGCTTTGCCAAATATTCCATATCTGATTTGCTCAGCTCCGCCTTTTCCAATAAATCCGGCCTATTTTTTAGAGTAATTTCCAAGGATTTTTCCCGACGCCATTTAGCTATTTTGGCATGATCCCCGGAAAACAAGATCTCCGGCACAGCAAAACCCTCATATTCCCTAGGTCTGGTGTACTGAGGATGCTCCAAAAGACCATTGTAAAAGGAATCGGTAGGTGCCGATTCCTCAGAGCCCAATACTCCAGGCAGCATACGGGACACTGCATCCACGATCATCATGGCTGGCAGCTCTCCTCCCGTCAGTACAAAATCTCCTATGGAAATAATTTCATCTGCCAGATTCTCACTGATTCTAGCATCAAATCCCTCGTAATGACCACAAATAAAAATCAGCTGATCATATTGAGCAAGCTCCCGAGCCTTGGCTTGATTAAAGACAGCGCCCTCCGGACTCATTAGAAGCACACGGCGATTGACATAATCTGTAGTGTCTTTAATGAAATTTACAGCCTTGAACATAGGCTCAGGTTTGAGTACCATGCCGCTGCCGCCCCCAAAAGGACTGTCATCTACCTGTTTGTGCCGTCCCAAGGCAAAATCACGAGGATTCATCAAATGTATATCCAAAATCCCCTTAGCCACAGCTCTTTTGGTAATGCTATCTCCAAAAGGCCCAGCAAACATGGCTGGAAAAAGAGATAGAATATCTATCCTCATCAGACTTCCTCCGGCATATCCACTACCATACGGCCCCCTGGCACATCAATTTCCTTAACTACAGCCTTTAGGGCAGGTATCATCAACTGCTTAGCCTGTCCCTTGCGGGAGGCTACATAAACATCATTGCTGCCTGTTTTTAGCACCTCGGTAATATGCCCTAGAGAATTTCCCTCCAAGTCAAATAGCTCCAGACCAATAATGTCAAAGGTATAGTATTCTCCCTCACCTAATGGCATGGCTTCAGACTTATCTACATAAAGCAATCTGCCTGTAAGCTCCGCAGCCGCCTCTCTATGAGGACACTGTTTCAGCTTCATAATAACAAACTGCTTGTGATACCAGCAATCCTCTACATCCATCAGATCATACCCAGCGTAAACCTGTGTCAAGGTCTGGAAGCGCTCAGGAAAATCTGTCAAAGGAATTACCCGCATTTCACCATGTACACCATGAGGAGCACCTATTTTACCAATAACAATATGATCCTTATGAGAAATTTTAGCCGCCTTAGCTGCGGATTGCGATGATCTTATCATCTTCCACCACTACTTCCACATTGAACTGGTCACGGATATTATCTCCAACCTTCAGCTCTACAAAACGCTCAGTAGTTCCCTGAACAATCTCTGCACCAGGACCCAGCTTCTCCAACTCGTCATGGCGAGCCTGAGCCTTGGCTACATATTCCTGACGCTTCTGACGCTCCACGCCAAAATGCTGATGAATCATAGCCATAGTTTCCTGAGATGGCTCCTGACCATTGGCGCTTTCCTGCTGAATAGCCTTGTTTTCTTCAATATTTATCTGGGAAATCTCCAGCTCTGCCTGCTGCATGCCCTTTTCCAGTTCATCCAACATCTTTGCCTTCAATTTATCGGTCATTTTTGCTTTAATGGTGAGTGGAAATTTTACCAAAACCTTATCCATTTTACAAGCCCCCATTTTCTCTAAAAAAATTCTCGTATATATAGAAATTGCGGCAGAAAAATCTGCCGCAGTTTCGGCTGAGGTTATCAGCTAACTATTTCTACATTCACTTTTTTATTCTCACGAGTAGCTGCGGCCTTGACAACAGTACGTAAAGCTTTCGCAATACGTCCTGATTTGCCAATTACCTTGCCCATATCCTCGTCAGCGACATGAAGTTCGAAGAGGACAATACCATCGTCCTGCTTCTCCTTAACCACAACCTGATCAGGATTGTCTACAAGAGACCTCGCGATAATCTCAACGATCTCTTTCATGCTATGCCTCTTTCTTAGTCTTTAGCATGCTTAGCTGCATCAAACTTAGCCATGATGCCCTGCTTGGAGAACAAAGAACGAACTGTATCAGTAGGCTGTGCACCCTTAGACATCCACTCCAGAGCCTTCTCCTCGTCGATGTTTACTACTGCTGGCTCCTTGGTGGAGTCATAGTTGCCAACTACCTCGATGAAACGGCCATCGCGTGGTGCGCGGGAATCAGCTACAACAATACGATAGAAAGGGTTCTTCTTAGCACCCATACGGTTCAAACGAATCTTTACTGCCATGTGAAAATTCACCTCCTTAGATATGGTATATCTAAACTCTATTGTATAGAAGATATACTTACTTATATAGTTAATGCATAAATGGTAATTTCATACCGCCGAAAAGGCCGCCTTTTTTGCCATTTTGCATTTTCTTCATACGTTTTACCATCTTCTGCATTTCGTCAAACTGCTTGAGAAGCTTATTGACATCCTGCACTCTTGTGCCGCTGCCTTTAGCAATACGCTTACGGCGGCTGCCATTGATGATCTTGGTTTTGGCCCGCTCCTCAGGAGTCATAGCCAAAATAATAGCTTCAATTTGGCGCATTTCTTTGCCATTCAAATCTATGTCCTTATCCTTTAGGGCATCCTTAACCTGACTGCCCAGACCAGGAATCATACCAATAATCTGCTCAAAGGAGCCAAGCTTGCGAACCTGCTTCATCTGCTTCAGAAAATCATCCAAGGTGAAATCTTCCTTGCGCAGCTTCTGCTTGAGTGCCTCAGCTTCCTTCATATCAAAGGCATCCTGAGCCTTCTCAATCAGGGAAAGCACATCACCCATACCCAAAATACGGGAAGCCATACGATCTGGATAGAAAGGCTGCAATGGTTCCAACTTCTCACCGACACCGATTAACTTTACTGGACAGCCAGTTACTGCCTTTACAGACAGAGCCGCACCACCACGAGAATCGCCATCCATCTTGGTGAGAATCAAACCTGTCAGCTCCAAGTCCTTATTGAAGCTTTCAGCCACATTTACTGCATCCTGACCGGTCATAGCATCTACAACCAGCAGAATTTCATGTGGCTTGACCTCCCGCTTTATGTCCTTCAGCTCCTGCATCAACTCCTCATTAATATGAAGTCGACCTGCGGTATCTATGATAACCACATCATTAGCATGAGTAAAAGCATAATTCAAAGAGGATTTTGCTATGGTAACAGCATCTGTTCCAGGCTCCATGGAGAATACTGGAATATCCAACTGCTTACCAATAACCTGCAGCTGAGTTACCGCTGCTGGTCTATATATATCTGCAGCCACAAGCACAGGACGCTTGCCCTGTTTTTTCAGAGCCAAGCCCAGCTTGCCAGCAGAGGTGGTTTTACCAGCACCCTGCAAACCTGCCATCATTATAATGGTAGGCGGCTGTGATGACATATTAATCTTGCTTTGGGAGCCACCCATCAACTCAGTAAGCTCCTCATTAACTATCTTGATAACAACCTGCGCTGGAGTCAATGCCTCCATTACATCCTGCCCGATAGCTCTTTCGGTTACCCGCTTGACAAAGTCCTTTACTACCTTGAAGTTTACATCTGCCTCCAATAGAGCCATCCGTACTTCCTTCATAGCAGACTTTACATCATCCTCTGTCAGCTTGCCATGTCCCCGAAGTTTTTTAAATGTTTCCTGCAGACGATCTGCCAAACCTTCAAAAATCAAATCTATTCCTCCTGGCCAGCGTGTCCGGTATATGGTGCAAGTTTTTGCAGAATACCAGCCATCTGCTGTTGGATCCCCTCTGTCTCCAGAGAGGAAAGTTCATCATAAATTTCTGTCAGTTCATGACGCTGCTTGGCAACTCTCTGAGCTAAATTAAGCTTCTTTTCATATTCAGCCATAATCTGCTCCGAGCGATGCAGTATATCATATACTGCTTGTCGTGATACCTGCAGACTCTCTCCTATCTCTGACATGGAGAAATCCTCCAATAGATGCATCTCCAAGCAACGCTGCTGCTTGTCTGTCAGCAATGGTCCATATATATCATATAGCTGCGCCAGATACAATCTCTGTTCCAGCATATAACCACCTGCCTTCAAGACACACCTTTATCCGACCATAGTTATTATAACTAGCTGTCTCTATGTTGTCAAGTATTTTTCCTTGTCAGCACATAATTATTTAGGAATCACTATGTTGTATGACCACATTTAGCAGGGCATAAGAAAAGCTGGTTATAGCAATAACCAGCTTTTCTTATGATATATCATTTGAGATATTTTGCGCAAATTAGATAGCTCTCTCAACCTTGCCAGAACGCAGGCAACGGGTGCAAACATTAACGCGCTTAACTTCGCCCTCAACATTGGCGCGAACGCGCTGGATGTTTGGCTTCCAAGAACGCTTAGTCTTCAGATGAGAATGGCTGACATTGTTACCGCTCAGCTCGCCCTTACCGCATACTTCACATACACTTGCCATGTAACACACCTCCTTGTAGTATCTATGAGTGTGTACGCTCTTCACACACAATATGAATATTATAACACACGCTCATTATCAATTGCAAGAATCCAAATAAAAATTACCCAGTGGACTGATAATATCTATTCACACATTGCGTTAGTCATTATAACAGAAAAAAATATTCTTGTAAAGTATTTTTACTTTACAGAGTCGGCTAATTTTAAAAGGTGCTCCAATTCTGCTTTGGTAAAGTTGTATTTTGCTCCACAAAACTGACAGCAAACCTCTGCCTGTCCATCTTCAATAAGAGACAACATATCATCCCTGTTGAGATTCAGCAGTACATCCTCCAACCGTTCCTTAGAGCACTGACATTTGAAACCTAGCTCTGTGGTAGTCAGAAACTCCATCTGAAAACCTGGCATAATTTCCTCTATAATTTCCCTTGGGCCCTTGCCCTCAGCAATCATAGTAGTAACTGGACGCAGCGATTGGAGATTCTCCTCTAGCCGGGTAATAATCTCGTCATCAGCATCAGGCATAGGCTGAATCATAAAACCGCCAGCTGCCTTGGCACTGAAATCAGTATCTACCAAAACTCCCAAGCCAATACTGGAAGGCGTCTGCTCTGAAACATAGAGATAATTGGTCAAATCCTCAGCAATTTCACCACTGACAATCTCACTGCTGCCACGCATTGGCTCTCTCAGCCCAGTAAACCTGGTGACAGTTACCAGTCCCTGTCCTACGCCGCCTCCTACATCCAGCTTACCCTGAGCATTCAGAGGTAATTCCACATGGGGATTGGCCACATAGCCTCGCACATAGCCTTCTGGTACAGCATCCGCTGTTATATTGGCCAAGGGGCCATTACCTCTGATATTAACAGTAATAGCTTCCTTGTTTTTTAAATTAGCTGCCATAAGCAAGGCGCCAGTCATGGTTCTGCCTAGGGCTGCTGCCGCTACAGGATAGCAATCATGGCGCTTGATGGCTTCATTAACCAAATCCGTAGTAACTGCCGCATAAACACGAACACCCTTGGTAATGGCTTTTACTAATGTATCGGACATATTTTCACTTCCTAACTAAATTCTGATTTGTAGAGGTTATAGATTATTCACAATACTGTTTACTGAGGCATGGCAATACCCTTCCCGGCACGCTCGCGCTATATAAATGTGCCTCACGCTGCTAAACTCATTAAAGCTCGTTAGAAGCTGTCACTACGTTCAGCTTCTAACGCCTTTAATTCGTTAAGAAGCGAGGCGCATTAATATGCCGTGGAAGGGTACATGCCATGCCTCTCAGTTAGTGTATTCACAGCGATTTCCCGCCTTGGCACTGTTTGAGATTATTACCTTTCTCCGCTATGTGGTAGCAAATCAGTTGGTGGCATCGATAAGGCAGAATGATTCGCCAACAGCCGGAGGGGCATGACACTTTTGCGTTAGGAGGCTTCCTGCTTTTGCGAAGCAAAAGTGAGCCCGGTGGCACTCTCTATCATTCCAGCTTCTGTGAATTGGCTCAGCGACAAGCGGTATCTGGGCGTAAGGATAAATCATCAGGTAGGGTCATTTAGCCGACAGAGCAAAAGTCGTTATGACCGCAGGCTGTATCTCGGAAAAACTGAGATATATGCCTCTGCAAATCAGAAATTATACTCCATCAATACCTCGGCAGTATTGACATCATAAACTTTAATATCAACATCAGAAATTACAGCACAGGTCTGACGTCCATCCTCCCGCTTGGAAAGAGAAGGAGAACCAGGATTCAGGAACACAGTATTGCCCCTTTTTTCCAGCACTGTATAATGCACATGGCCAGTGATAAAAATATCTGCCTTAATAGCCGCAGCCATAGCATCCTTAGCATCATCAGTCTCAACCATATGACCATGAGTAGCCACAATATGACGTCCATCAGCAAAGGCATGAACATAAGGAGACTGAATCGGTGTATTCAACACCAGCTGATCCACCTCTGAATCACAATTTCCCTTGCAAATCAACACCGGCTGACTACAGCTATTGATTTTTTCTGCCAGCTCCGCTGGATTATAATCCTCCAGCATAGGATTCCGAGGCCCATGATAAAGCACATCTCCAGAATGAATAATCAAATCTGCATCCTTGAAAAACTTATCATAAGCCTTGGCCCAATGGTCACGGCAGCCATGAGTGTCACTAATTACACCGATTTTCATATAGCTTGCCGCCTCCTATCAAATCTGGCGCAGCAGATTGGCCATTTCAATGGCAGTCATAGCACCATCAGCACCCTTATTGCCTGCCTTGGTACCAGAACGCTCAATAGCCTGATCCAGATTCTCTGTAGTTACTACACTAAAAGCAACAGGCACACCAGTAGCCATGCTAGCCTGAGCAATGCCCTTGGCAGCCTCGTTGCAAACATAATCATAATGAGTAGTAGAGCCACGGATAACTGTACCCAAAGCAATGATGGCATCATATTTGCCGGACTCAGCCATCTTCTTAGATACCAATGGCAGCTCAAAGGCACCAGGTACCCAAGCTACAGTAATATCATCCTCGTTGGCACCATGACGATGCAGAGTATCTAAAGCACCGCCCAGCAGTTTGGACGTAAAAAACTCATTAAAACGAGATACCACAATACCAAAACGCAACCCCTGAGCATTAAGCATGCCCTCCAAAACCTTTACCTCTTTCATGAAAAATCCTCCTTAATATTCAACAGCTTAGCCCAGAATGTGTCCCATCTTGGCACTCTTTACCTTCATATAATTCTTATCGTATTCATTGACAGGCATAACCAGAGGCACCCGCTCAGTAATGCTAAGGCCATATCCCTCCAAACCTGCTCTCTTGGCAGGATTGTTAGTCATCAAACGAATGCTGCTCAGACCCAAATCAGCCAAAATCTGAGCACCGATACCATAATCCCGCTCGTCTGGTGCAAAGCCCAGCAGTACATTAGCCTCTACAGTATCCTTGCCATTATCCTGCAACTCATAAGCACGCATCTTGTTGGCCAGGCCAATACCACGGCCCTCCTGACGCATATAAAGCACCACGCCGCAGCCCTCAGCCTCAATATTCTTCAGGGCAGTAGCCAGCTGCTCACCGCAGTCACAACGCATGGAACCCAAAGCATCACCAGTCAGGCACTCGGAATGTACTCTTACCAGCACATCCTTCTTGCCCCGAACATCACCCTTCATAATAGCCAAATGGCATTTACCATCCAGCTTGCTCTCATAGGCATGAATTCTGAAATGACCATATTTGCTTGGCAGATCAGCTTCAGCCACCTTCTCCACAAAACACTCAGTTTTCTTGCGATACTCAATGAGAGATTTAACAGTAATAATCTTCAAACCATGCTTGTCAGCAAATTCCATCAACCGTGGTGTACGCATCATATGACCATCATCATCCATAATCTCACAGCACCAGCCAGCAGGAATCAAGCCAGCCAAGCGAGCCAAATCAGTGGTGGTTTCAGTATGGCCTGCACGACGCAATACACCGCCTGGAACAGAGCGCAGAGGGAATACATGGCCTGGACGTCGGAAATCCTCTGGTCTAGCCTCAGGGTCAATAATCTTCTTGACAGTTTCCCATCTCTCATAAGCCGAAATACCAGTAGTAGTGCTCACGGCATCTACAGAAACAGTAAAGGCTGTTTCATGATTATCAGTATTATTGGTAACCATCTGGCCAATCTTCAATCTGTCCAGAATATACCCCTCAACAGGAGTACAAATCAGCCCCTTGGCGTAGGTAGCCATAAAATTAACGTGCTCAGCAGTACATTTTTCTGCTGCTACAATAATATCGCCCTCATTTTCACGATCCTCATCATCAACTACAATAATCATATTGCCGTTTCTGATTTCATCAATTGCTTCCTCAACTGTTGCGAACTTTGCCATATCTATGCTCCTTTATCTCTAGCCCATTATGGGCAAATTATTCCTCAAAATCCATTTTGTCTCAAAAAATCCATGGTAATGCTGGACTGTGCCGCCATATTCTCTGAACTATCTGCTGGCTGCAGCAATTTAGCCACATATTTGCCCACCACATCATTTTCAATATTAATCAGCGAGCCCTCGCCCTTGGCAGAAAGATTTGTTACCTGACGGGTATGAGGTATCAAGGACACTGTAAAATCCCTGCTTCCTACCTGAGCCACCGTTAGGCTGATACCATCCAAGGCCACAGAACCCTTTTCCACGATATAGTGAAGAATGGAGGCATCTGCCTGTATCTTCATAAGAATGGCATTTTTATCGTCCTTTAGGGAGATTATCCGGCCGGTACCATCAATATGTCCACTAACAATATGGCCTCCCAGACGGCTGCTCAAGGTCAAAGCCCGTTCCAGATTCACAGGACTGCCCAGCTTCAATTCCCCCAAAGAAGTTCTCTTGATGGTTTCAGGCATAACATCTGCCTGAAAACTGTGACTATTAAAGCTTGTCACCGTAAGGCAAATGCCATTAACAGCAATACTATCTCCCTGCTTTACATCCTCCAAAACTTTGGAAGCCTCAATCTGCAAAGTACCACTGCCTATAGCCTTTACTCTGCCCACTTCTTCTACAATTCCAGTAAACATCGCATACCCCTTTATTTACATTCCGATTTGCGAACTCTGCCTGTAATTAGAACATCATTATCCAGTAGGCTGGTCTGAATATTCTCCAACTCTATTGCCTGCGACAGTTCATCAAAGCCCCTGCCCTCTACAGGAGTCAAGGCTTCACTGCCGCCTATCAGCTTGGGAGCAACAAAGGCATATACCCTATCCACCAGACCTGCTTCCAGCAAGGAGAAATTAACCTGACCGCCTCCTTCCACCAATATGGAAGTAATACGCATGGCACCTAGCTGATTCATCAATTCCACCATATCAACACGATGGGTTCCTGCTGTTAAAACCTCCAGTCCCGCCGCCTTCAAAGCATCAATTTTACTGACTGGTGCATCAGCTGATACAGCCACAATAGTTCTAGCAGCACCATCAACAGCAAGCTTGCTATCCAAAGGCAATCTTGCCTTGCTGTCCACAACAATCCTTACTGGATTCTGTCCCTGGTACTCACGCAATCTGGTAGTTAGGCTGGGATCGTCCTGCAAGGCAGTATTAATACCTACCAGAATACCATCATAAATATCCCTTAAACGATGTCCTTCATAACGGGATTTTTCATTAGTTATCCACTGAGATTCTCCTCTGGCGGTAGCAATCTTGCCATCCAGAGACATGGCTGTTTTAAGCGCCACAAAAGGCTTGCCTGTAGTAATCCATTTCAGGAAAACCTCATTCAGCTCCTGCGCTTCCTTTTCCAGTATCCCGGTAACAACCTCTACCCCAGCATTTCTCAGAATCTCAATCCCCTTACCAGCTACCTTGGGATTTGGATCCATCATGGCAACGACTACACGACTTACTCCAGCCTCCACCAGAGCCTTGGCACAGGGACCTGTTCTGCCATAATGAGCACAAGGTTCCAGAGATACATATACCGTAGCACCCTTGGCCAGCTCTCCGGCCATATGCAGCGCATGCACCTCTGCGTGAGGCGTACCAGCCTGACGATGCCATCCCTCTGCCACAATCCGTCCATCCTTGACTATAACAGCTCCCACCAAAGGATTAGGGGAAGTACGGCCTGTGGCATTTCTGGCCAATTCAATGGCCCGTCTCATCATTTGCTCATCAAAATCCTCTTGCATCCTATCACCTCTGATACATAATATCTGAAGTACAGAAGCAGCCTATGTATACTATTGATAACCATTCGGTTCTCGCAAATAAAAAAGGCCGTCAGGAAATAATCCTCAACAGCCATTGACAATACATAAAAAGATGCACACAACATGTCTTTTCTCATCCAGACTATACTGTCGGCCTCGGAATCTCACCGAATCCTGCCTATCAGCTGCAGAATCACTCTACTGCAGCAGGCTCGCGGGCTATACCGCCGGTAGGGAATTACACCCTGCCCCAAAGACTGTCTCTGTATTTCTGAATTTATTGTAGCATAAAGTCTGCTTATTTGCAACGTATTTTCTCCAATTTCCTTTTTAAAAAACATAAATTTCTTAACACTTTTGTTTGCGGAACACTTTACAAACAAACATTTATGTGGTACAATTATTTCAACTAATGGGAATCCAATTTTTCTACAATATTATTGAAAGGATGTATTAATATGGGACGTAAACGTTGTGCCGACAAAAGAATGGAACAGATTTACAAGGTTATCAAAGAGCAGCTGATGAAGAAAGGCTACCCACCTTCTGTACGCGAAATTGGCAAGGAAGTAGGCCTCAAATCCAGCTCCACCGTACATGGCTACCTCAACCAGTTGGAGGCAGCTGGACTGATTCGTCGTGACCCAACCAAGCCTCGTGCTATTGATTTGCTGGAGGATAAGCCTTGGGAGCGCACTGTCAACGTACCGCTGGTAGGTACTGTTACCGCCGGTGTTCCAATTCTGGCCCAGGAGAATATCGAAGACACCTTTGCTTTCCCAACTCATCTGATGGGAACCACCAGTGAATGCTTTATGCTGAAGGTTTCTGGCGAAAGCATGATTAAGGCCGGCATCTACGATGGTGATTATCTCATGGTTCGTCAGCAGAACACCGCTGAGGACAGTGATATTGTAGTAGCCTTGGTAGACGGCGAAGGTGCTACTGTAAAACGCTTCTTCAAGGAAGATGATTGCATCCGTCTCCAGCCAGAGAATGATTCCATGAAGCCTTTCTATGAGAAGGACGTAACCATTTTGGGCAAGGTAATCGGCATGTATCGACAGATGTAATAACTACGTAAATTTATAGCCCCCTATATGAGGCAATCACTATCTCTCAGCGATTGTTCCATATAGGGGGCTTTTTTAACTTTTCCCCTCTAGTAATTGAAATACTGGCCTTATTATTGCACTGTTATTTCAACTTGTCAACTGAAGTTGAAATAACAAACAAAAAAGAATCACTATATTTCATAAATACATATTGAATAAACCATTATACAACGAAAATTCAGTCTTATTAGTTTTGAGTAATGATACTTCAAAAAGACACCTACTAAAATGCATAAATTATAGCCCCGATATGAGGCGATCACTATCTCTCAGCGATTGCCCATATAGGAGGCTTTTTTGTTGCTCTGAATACTTACTGGTTTATTTCCTTTTCTAAACAAGGTCTATTCATTTATATATTACTTGATATATCATATTTGTCTGCTAATTCATTTGATATTATTCCATCTTTAACCAGCTCTTGCAATGTAGTTACTCTGCCAGCCATCTCTCCCTGAAAAACAAGCTCCTGCCTATCTTCTTCCGCTTGCCATTCATCTCTAAACATTTCAAATACCTGCATTGTCTTTTCTGTCCAATCCTCTGGTATAGTGAAATCCTCATCATCTTCTTGCTTCATTGATTCTTTATTCGTTGTGTTAAGTCTTCCTTCAGCTTTCCTTTTCAGATAGATAGAAGCCCTTGTGTTGTTATCACAATCTTTAATAAATGAATCCAATTTCATTTTCATCCATTCCGCAGCCTCTGCTGATGTAATAATGTGATCATCAATCAGTTCTTTTAGCAACACGAACTTACTAATTGTTTTACCATCATCCAGCATGGCCTCTTTAAAAGCTTCTTCGTTCCATTCAAACCAAGGCATAATAACTCCTCCTACTTCTTAATCCTAAATTATTCATATAAATATCACCAAAATAAATTTTCATGATTATTTTATATGTCCCATGGTAAAATTAAAACACTTTCTATACTTCATTTTCTCACCTCTTTTAGAAATTATGTTTGTATGTATATTTTATCATATTTATAAAAAACATACAATCGAACAGTGAGAAAAATCATTAACATTTTTATTTTGTCCACCGTCAATTTTTTGCGCAAATTAGATGAATACGCCTTATACCCCCATGCCTAAAGACATAGGTTTTACAGCATTTTTTGATAAATTGATACTTTACTATGATAGCGAATTGATAACCATCCTATAAAGTAAGACATTGCCCATAAATAGTCCCTATGTTATAATTATGGCGAAAATTTATTTTACTGCACAAAGGTGATATCAACACCCTTGAAGGAAGGTTCTACAGCAATCTAAAGAATGATATTTCTTTTATATTGGATGAAATCATCATTGTGCTCATTGAACATCAAACTACCATTAATCCCAATATGCCGTTGCATTTTCTTAGTTATCTTGACGAACTGTACCGCAGGCTTGCCAGTTCACAATCTACAAAAATCTACGGCAGCGTGCAAATCAAGGTACCTGCTCCTGAGTTTTACGTGTTCTATGATGGTGACGATATATCCTTCGAGCATAAATTGTTAAAATTAAGTGATGCATTTGAAACTCCATCCGAAAATCTTGAATTGATTGCCCATGTATATAACCTTGCTGATGTCAAGAGCCAAAATATCTTAAAAACCACCAAAAGGAGGTCATTGATATGTTTGGATTTGAATGGAATGAACAAGAAGCCCGGGAGGCTCTGCTTAAAGCTGGCGAGCTCGAGGCGAAGCTCGGGGTAAATTTGCGGGCAAACTAGAAGCAATAAAAAGCCTTATGAAAAGTACCAATTGGTCTGCCGAAGCTGCTATGAAAGCTCTGGGCATTTGATAAGGTACAATAAGTTGCGCAAAAAGAAAAAGGTGTAAAAGAAGACATAGTTTACAGACTCTGGTAGAATGAAGTCACGACACACCATTCTGAAAGGAGACTGTAAACTATGTCTGAGAAAATTGTACAACTAAACGAGGAAGTAATCAAGGGGCAAATCAAGGAACTGGTCCGTGGTAGCGTGGAAGAAACGCTGAATGAACTGCTGGAAAGAGAGGCAGAGTCATTGACACAGGCGGCACGGTATGAGCGTAATGAGGCTCGTCAAGGCTATCGCAGTGGCCACTATGACCGCAATCTTACCACGACCTCCGGCGACGTTACACTGCATATGCCACGGCTCAAAGGTGTGTCCTTCGAGACTGCCATCATCGAGCGGTATCGCCGCCGGGAAAGTAGTGTGGAGGAAGCACTCATTGAGATGTATCTGGCAGGCGTTTCCGTTCGTCGAGTGGAGGACATCACCGAAGCATTGTGGGGCAGTAAGGTCTCGCCCACTACCATCAGTGAGTTAAACAAAAAAGCCTACGTTCATATCGAGAACTGGCGGAACCGCCCTCTGCAGGGTGGACGATATCCTTATGTCTACGTGGACGGCATATATCTGCGTCGCAACTGGGGCGGAGAGTATGAAAATGTGGCTATTCTGGTGGCAATTGCCGTGAACGAGGATGGTTTCCGCGAGGTACTGGGAGCCGCTGAGGGAATGAAAGAGGACAAGGAAAGCTGGCGTTGCTTCTTCCAGTGGCTCCGTGGCCGTGGCTTAGACGGTGTGAAACTTATAGTTGGCGACAAGTGCATGGGAATGCTGGAAGCCGTGGGTGAAGTATTTCCGAACGCCAAGTACCAGCGCTGCACTGTGCATTTCTACCGCAATGTTTTCTCTGTTGTGCCAAAATCAAAGGCAAAAATCGTAGCAAAAATGCTCAAGGCGATCCATGCGCAAGAAAACAAAAAGGCTGCTCGCGAGAAGGCGAAAACTGTTGTTGCCGATTTGAAGGCTATGAAGCTCAAAGAGGCAGCAAGGAAAGTAGAAAACGGTATTGAGGAAACGCTGACCTACTGCGATTTTCCCAGCGAACACTGGACGCGTATCCGTACCAACAATGTGATCGAGCGGCTGAATCGAGAGATACGTCGCAGGACCCGCGTGGTTGGGACATTCCCCGACGGAAACTCCGCCTTAATGCTAGTATGTGCCAGACTTCGTCATGTGGCAGGCACCCAGTGGGGTAATAAGAAATACATGAATATGAAGCATCTGGAGGTAGCGTTAGACGACACTCCTATTGCCGGCTGACTTCATTAAGCCGGAGTTTGTAAACATTTTTGCGCATAATTCTTGACGGTACCGGGCATTTCCCCAGCAGATTATAAAAAATACCTTATGAGGCTTTAAGCAAAACACCTATCAAAATACATAATGTAGAGCCCCCTATAGGAAGCAATCACCATCTCCAGCGATTGCCCCATATAGGGGGCTTTTTATCAATTATCATTTTTATACAATTTTAGTATTTATATCAAGATTTTTTGTTTTTCTCTACACGCTTGGCCAGCACGATAGACTGCTTCAACAAACTTAGCAGCATTTCCAAATTTTCCTCATTCTCGTCCTGCTCCCCCAGCAGACGCAATTCCTGATTGATATTCTGCTGGCCCTTATGCGCAACTGGCTCAGTCTGGAGCGAAGCACCATCACCTACATTTTGAATTCCAGCGCCAATTCTCTCAGATTTTGTCCCCCCTTTTTTTGCTTCCTTGCCGTTGTACAAGCCCAAGACAATATTCCGCAACTGTTCAGACAGATACCAGGTACGGCTTTTGTAATCAACCTGAGAAAAATCCAATTTCCCCTGATCCCTGCCTAAAAGATAATCCAAGGACACACCATAAAAATCAGCAAAATCCAACAAAGCTCCCAACTCCGGCGAACGCTTATCATGCTCAATAAAGGATATAGCCGCAGTTGTATATTTTCTATTGTATTTTTCATTGTAAAGCCTGCACATCTGCTCCTGTGACAAGCCTCGCTGCAATCGCAACTCCCTAAATCTCGTCATGTTTATTTCGCCTTCTACATAGATAAAGCATGGCACAAATAGGCCTCTGCTTTTTGCCTTTCCTCTGCCAGAACCTTATCCACATCCCCATAATGCATATCCAAGGGACTAGCAATCATATAGCCATTTGCAGCTGTGCCACGGCGATCTGATAAATCAAATTTGGCCAGCAAGGTATCGATACGAGAAGTCATTTTGTTAGCACAACCTGCATCTACCCGCTCCGT
>CAKPVW010000015.1 GCA_934196075.1 uncultured Anaerovibrio sp. | reverse complement strand
GTTACCTTTGCTCGTGGCTTCAAGGCTGCTGGTGTCAAGGCTGGCATCAAGAAAAGCGGCAATCTTGATTTGGCAATGATTTATACAGAGAAGGAGGCTTCCGTGGCTGGCGTATTTACTCAGAATGCAGTGGCAGCAGCTCCTGTTATTGTTTCCCGTGAGGTGGTAAAGAGCGGCAGTGCTCATGCTATTGTAGCTAATGCTGGCTGTGCCAATGCCTGCACCGGTGAGGTAGGACTGGCTAATGCCCACAAGATGGCTGCCCTGGCTGCTGAGGAGCTAGGCTGTAAGGCTGATGATGTGCTGGTAGGATCTACTGGTATTATTGGTGTCAACCTGCCTATGGACAAGCTGGCTGCTGGTATCAAGGCCGCTGCTGCAGAGCTGTCTGAGGATGGCAGCAAGAACGCTGGTAATGCTATTATTACTACTGATACCTATTCCAAGGCTTGCTCTACTGAGGTGGAGATCGGTGGCAAGGCTGTCCGCTTTGGTGCTATTGCCAAGGGCTCTGGCATGATTCAGCCTAATATGGCTACCATGCTTTGCTACATTACCACTGATGCTAATATTTCCAGCCAGCTGATGCAGAAGGCTTTGTCTGAAATCGTAGAGGTTACCTTTAACATGATTTCTGTAGATGGAGATATGAGTACCAATGATACTGTACTGGTACTGGCTAACGGCGAATCTGGCATGGCGGAGATTCAGGCTGATACTCCTGAGTATGATAAGTTCTATGAGGTATTGAGCAATATGTGCCGTGAGCTGTCCAAGCGTATTGCCGCTGATGGTGAGGGTGCTACCAAGTTCCTGACCATTAATGTGCATGGTACCAAGACCTTTGCCGATGCCAAGACTGTAGCTATGAGTGTGGCTAAGTCTCCATTGGTTAAGACCGCCTTCTTTGGTGAGGATCCAAATTGGGGCCGGGTAATCTGTGCTGTAGGCTATGCCGGCATTCCTATGGTACCAGAAAAGACCGTTATTAAATTTGGCGGTGTGCCTGTTTATGCCAATGGCCTGGGTGCTGATTTTGACGAGAATGTTATCCGTGATATTATGGCGGAGCACGATATTGTTATTGATATAGAAATGGGCCTGGGAGAGGCTGAGGCTACTGTTTGGAGCTGTGATTTCTCCTATGAGTATGTGAAGATTAACGGTGAATATCATACCTGATAGCCACTGACTGGTTGAAACCGGGGTGTAAATATGGCAATTATGAAGCATGCAGAAAAAAAGGCGGGTACTCTGATTGAGGCTTTGCCTTATATTCAGGAATTTTACGGCAAAACCATCGTAGTTAAATACGGTGGCAATGCCATGATTAATGAGGATTTGAAGCAGAAGGTTATGGAGGATGTAAGCCTGCTGAAATATGTAGGCATTCGTCCGGTTATCGTTCATGGCGGCGGTCCAGATATTACCTCCTTTTTGAAAAAAGTTGGCAAGCAGTCTGATTTTGTCAGCGGCCTCAGAGTAACCGATGAGGAAACCGTGGAGATTGCGGAAATGGTGCTGGATGGCAAGGTTAATTCCGATATTGTCAATATGCTGAACTGCCGTGGTGTAAGGGCTGTAGGTCTTAGCGGCAAGGACGCAGGGCTTATTAAGGCCAGCAAGAAAATGGCTACGGTTTATGATGATGCAGGCAATACGGAAAAGGTGGATATTGGCTATGTGGGTCAGGTAGAATCTGTAGATACCAAGATTTTGCAGGATTTGCTGGACAATGGCTATATTCCTGTAGTAGCTCCTATTGGCGTTGGCGAGGATGGGGAAAGCTACAATATCAATGCTGATTATGTGGCAGCGGAAATTGCTGGTGCCCTTCATGCAGAGAAGCTTTTGCTGCTGACGGATATTGAGGGAGTATACAAGGATTTTAACGACAAGGATAGCTTTATTTCCTCCCTGACTGTGGCTGAGGCGAGAGAGTATATCAAGGAGGGCATTATTTCCGGCGGTATGATTCCGAAGATTGAAGCCTGCTTGAAATCTATTGAATGTGGTACCAACAAGGTGCATATTATTGATGGCCGTCAGCCTCATTCCATTATTTTGGAGCTGTTGACCAATAGTGGTATTGGTACCCAGGTGGTAAAATAAGGAGATATGGATATGCAGTTAACTGATGAACAGATATATGCCAAGGACGCCCAGGATTATTTGCCAGTGTTTGCCCGCTACAAGATAGTGCTGGATCATGGTGATGGTGTATATGTATATGATACTCAGGGCAATAAATATATTGATTTCCTTGGGGGCATTGCGGTAAATGTGCTGGGGCATAATCACAAGGATCTGGTTAAGGCTGTGGCAGACCAGGCGGGTAAAATGATTCATTGCTCCAATCTGTACTATACTCAGGTGCAGGCAGATGCAGCCGAGAAATTGGTAAAGCTTAGCGGTTTGGGCAAGGTATTTTTTGGCAATTCCGGTGCGGAGGCCAATGAAGGAGCTATTAAGATTGCTCGTAAATATGCTCATAGCATTGATGGGGACAAATCTCAGATTATCTCTGCTATTCATAGCTTCCACGGTCGTACCATTGCTACCTTGACTGCTACCGGTCAGCCAAAATATCACGAGGGCTTTGGGCCATTGCCTGCTGGCTTTGATTATGTGCCTTATAATGATATTGAGGCTTTGGAAAAGCTTATGAGTGACAAGACTGCTGCTGTTATGCTGGAGCCTATTCAGGGTGAGGGCGGTGTCCATGTGCCTGATGTGGCATATATGCAGAAGGTACGTCAGCTTTGTGACAAATACAACGCAGTTTTGATTTTTGACGAAATTCAGAGCGGCATGGGCAGAAGCGGCAAATTCTTTGCTTATGAAAACTTTGGTATTAAGCCTGATGTGGTAACCTTGGCCAAGGGCTTGGCTGGCGGTGTACCTATCGGCGCCTTTATTGCTGCTGACAAGGTGGCAGCAGCCTTCCATGCAGGGGATCACGGCTCTACCTTTGGCGGCAATCCGCTGGCTTGTGCTGCAGCCAATGTGGTACTGGATATTGTGGGAGAGCCTAGCTTCTTACAGCATGTAGTGGAGATGGGCGATTATATGAAATCCCGTCTAGAGGCTATGCAGGCCAAATATCCTGCGCTGATTAAAGAGGTGCGGGGCATGGGCCTGATTCTGGGCATGGAGCTAACCAAGCCTGGTCGGGATATCGTCAATGACTGTCTGGGCAAGGGAGCTATTATTAACTGCACTGCTGGCAATGTACTGCGATTTGTGCCACCTTTGATTGTTACCAAGGAGCATATTGATGAGGTATGCGATGCCTTGGAGGCTGTATTGCCTGCTTATGCATAAGGTGCATTTAGCTTTTGAATGAGATATATTAATATATTGTATACCTTTACTGATAAATGTTCACAATATCACACGAATGTAGTATAATTTATCGTAAGTGCCCTGCAGCCCCTGTATTTAGACAGGGGTTATCAGGCATATTTACCATATTAGTGTACTATTGCTATGAGGTATACAAATTGGAGGTTTTGAGATGTTAAAAGGCAAGGATATGCTTTCCATCCACGATTTGTCTGTGGATGAGGTTAATGAAATCCTGGCGTTGGGCCATGAGCTTAAGGCCAAGCAGAAGGCTGGTATTGAGCATCATATCCTGAAGGGCAAGACTTTGGGGATGATTTTTGAGAAGTCCTCTACTCGTACTCGTCTTTCCTTTGAAACAGGTATGTATCAGCTGGGAGGGCAAGCTTTGTTCCTGTCCAATCGGGATTTGCAGCTGGGCCGCGGCGAGCCTATCAAGGACACCGCTAGAGTAATGTCCCGCTATTTGGATGGCATTATGATTCGTACTTATGGCCATGAGAGAGTGGAGGAGCTGGCTCAGTGGTCTGATATTCCTGTTATCAATGCTCTGACTGACCTTTTGCATCCTTGCCAGGTGTTGACAGATCTTCTGACCATTCAGGAGCACAAGGGCAAGAATATGAAGGGGCTGAAGATGGCCTATGTAGGTGATGGCAATAATATGACCAACTCCTATATGTATGGCTGTGCCAAGGCTGGCATTGACTTCGTTTCCGCTAATCCAAAGGGCTTTGAGCCTGATATGCAGGTTTATAAAAATGCCTGTGAGGATGCCAAGGAAACAGGAGCAAAAATCCAGCTGGTAAATGATCCATTTGAGGCGGCCAAGGATGCTGATATCGTGGTTACTGATACTTGGGCCAGCATGGGTCAGGAGGCTGAGCACGATGAGCGCAAGAAGATTTTCAAGGATTATCAGGTTAATGAGGAGCTTTTGAAGGTGGCTGACAAGCGGGTTATTGTGATGCACTGTCTCCCAGCTTATAGAGGCGAGGAAATTACTGATGATGTTTTGGAGGCCTATGCTGATGTTATTTTTGACGAGGCAGAGAATCGTCTCCACACCCAGAAGGCTATTATGGCCTTGACTATGGGCTGATAAATTTTGATAGCAGATGCCGCAGGCATTTTTGCATAGTATTGAATTTTTTAAGGAGTTGTAAATTATGGCAGAGTTTAAGAAAGTCGTATTGGCTTATTCCGGTGGTTTAGATACTTCCGTTATTATTCCTTGGTTGAAGGAAAATTATGGTGGCTGCGAGGTTATTGCTTGCTGTGCTGATATTGGCCAGGGGGATGACATGCAGGCTATCCACGACAAGGCACTGCGTTCCGGTGCTTCCAAGTGCTATATTTTGGATCTGACTCAGGAATTCCTGGAGGATTATGTATGGCCTACTCTGAAAGCTGGCGCTGTATATGAGGGCAAGTATCTGCTGGGTACCTCCTTTGCCCGTCCGCTGATTGCTAAGCATCTGGTGGATGTAGCCAAGAAGGAAGGGGCTGACGCTATTGCTCACGGTGCTACCGGCAAGGGCAACGATCAGGTTCGTTTTGAGCTGACTGTTAAGGCTCTGGCTCCTAATATGGCTATTATCGCTCCTTGGCGTGAGTGGGATCTTCTGTCTCGTACTCAGGAGATTGAGTATGCTAAGGCTCACAATATTGAGATTCCTACTGATAACAAGAAGTATTCCATGGATAAAAACATCTGGCATCTGTCCCATGAGGGTTCCGATCTGGAGGATCCTTGGAACGAGCCTCACAATGAGATGATGCTGGTTTCTCAGGCTCCTGAGAATGCCAAGGATGAGGCTGAATATGTAACCATCGACTTCGAGAAGGGCAATCCTGTTGCTGTAAACGGCAAGAAGATGGGTGCAGTAGAGCTTTTGACTGCTCTCAATGAAATTGGTGCCCGCAACGGTGTAGGTATTGTGGATATCTGCGAGAACCGTCTGGTTGGCATGAAGTCCCGTGGCGTATATGAGAATCCTGGCGGAGCTATTCTCTACTATGCTCATCGTGAGCTGGAGTATCTGTGCCTGGATCGTGCTACCTTCCACTATAAAGAGGGTGTAGCTATTCGCTTTGGCGAGCTGGTATATGATGGCATGTGGTTCTGCCAGCTTCGTGAGGCTCTGACTGCTTTCGTTGACAGCACTCAGGAAACTGTAACTGGTACTGTAAAGCTGAAGCTCTACAAGGGCAATATTATGAGCGCTGGTGCCAAGTCTCCATATTCCCTGTACAATCAGGAATTCGTAACCTTCGAGGAGGATCATGTTTACAATCAGGCTGATGCAGAAGGCTTTATCAACCTCTTTGGCTTGCCACTGAAGGTTCGTGCTCTGATGCAGGAAAAGGCAGGTAAATAATATGGCAGAGCAGCTCTGGGGTGGTCGTTTTTCCAAGTCCACCGATGAGATGATAAATGATTTTCAGGCTTCTATTGATTTTGACAAGCGTATGTACAATGAGGATATTGCTGGCTCCATTGCCCATGCTACCATGCTGGCCAAGGCAGGCATTATCTCTGAGGCAGATCGGGATGATATTATCAAGGGCCTGAAGGATATCTACAAGAAAATTGAAGAGGGCAATTTCTCCTTTGAGGTTGCCCTGGAAGATATTCATATGAATATCGAGAAAAGACTGACTGACGCTATTGGCGAGGCTGGCGGCAGGTTGCATACCGCCCGCAGCCGTAATGATCAGGTGGCTTTGGATACCCATATGTTCATCCGCCGTCAGGTGGTGGAGGTGGAAAAGCTGATTCTGGATATGCAGGCAGCTTTGGTGGAAACCGCCCGCAAGTACAGCGATGTGATTATGCCAGGCTATACCCATCTTCAGAGAGCACAGCCTATTCTTTTCTCCCATCATATGATGGCTTATTTCTCCATGCTGAAGCGGGATTTTGATCGTTTCCGTGGGGTATATGAGCGCTGTGATATTATGCCTTTGGGAGCAGGTGCTTTGGCTGGTACTACCTTCCCAATTGACAGACCATTTGTGGCGGAGCAGTTGAATTTTGATGCTATCTATAGCAACAGTCTGGATGCTGTATCTGATCGGGATTATATTATGGAATTCCTGTCTGCGGCTTCCATTCTCATGGTTCATCTGTCTCGTCTCAGTGAGGAAACCATTCTGTGGTGCTCCCGTGAGTTCTTCTTTATTGAGCTGGACGATGCTCATTGCACTGGTTCCTCTATGATGCCTCAGAAGAAGAATCCTGATGTGTCTGAGCTGGTAAGAGGCAAAACCGGTCGGGTTATGGGCCATCTCATGGCTATGCTGACCACTGTTAAGGGCTTGCCGCTGGCTTACAACAAGGATTTGCAGGAGGACAAGGAGGGTATCTTTGATGCCATTGATACCATCAAGTTCAGTCTGGCAGTTTATGCCCGGATTCTGCGGGGCATGAAGGTGCGCAAGGATGTTATGCGTCGGGCTGTGGCAGAGGATTTCTCCAATGCTACAGATTTGGCAGACTATCTGGTGAAGAAGGGGATGCCTTTCCGTCAGGCCCATGCTGTGTCCGGCAAGGCTGTTCACTACTGCATTGAGCAGGGCAAGTGGCTGGCGGATATGTCTATGGAGGAGTTCCAGAAGCTGTCTGACCTCTTTGCAGAGGATATTTACGAGGCTATCAGCCCAGAGACCTGTGTCAAGAACCGCAATTCCTATGGCGGTACTTCCTATAAGCAGGTAGAAATGCAGCTGCAGCTGGCTGACAAGTTGCTGGAGGCAGAACAGGGCTATATTGCTGAAAAGGACGCCAAGCAGGCTAAGGTTCAGCTTTAAAATTTAAAAGGAAGTAGCAGTTCAATGCTGAGTATTGAATTGCTACTTTTTTGTTAATTGAAACAAGGGAAATTAGAGGATTGTGAGTTGATGACGTGAGTAAAACCATAAAGGGAGCAATCTGCCTTTCCCTGGCAGGGATTATTTGGGGCGGGCTGTTTCTGGCAGTTCGATTGGTGGTAGGCTCCATTGAGGCGGTGCCTTTGGTGTGGTGTCGGTATATATTGGCCTTTTTTGCCCTTTATGCTTTGGGGCGTTATCGTCATGTTGATTGGCATATAGAGCGGAAGGATTGGAAGCTGGTGGCTTTGGTGGGGTTAATAGGTCAAACCTTGTCCATTGTTACCCAGGAGTCTGGTACCTTGTTAACCTCTGCTCAGACAGGTTCCACTATAACAGCGGCCACACCGGCTTTTATGGTGGTTTTTGGCTGTTGGATATTAAAGGAAAAAATGACTTTGGGCCGAATTATGTCTGTGGTTTTGGCTACCATTGGTGTAATGATGATCGTTTATGACCCGGATAATTTTCAGGTAAATCTCTGGGGAGGCATCCTTTTGATGATAGCGGCTATTACCTGGGCTTTGATGGCAGTATTTCTGAAACTTTTGGAGCATTATTCACCTATTGTTTTGACTTTCTATGGCTTGATAGTGGCCTTGATATGTCTGGCTCCTTATTCCATATGGTGGCTGTCCACCCAGGGAGATTGGAATCTGTTGCTAAGTCCTATAGTATTGCTGAGCATCGGCTATATGGGGGTAATTTCCACCACAGGGGGTTTTGTACTGTGGAATGAAGGCCTGCTTTATATGGATGCCTCTACGGCAGGATTGTTTATGTTCTGGCAGCCGGTGGTTGGCACCTTGCTGGGATGGCTGCTGCTGGGAGAGCCTATTACCCTGTGGTTTTGGCTAGGTTCCCTGCTGATTGTTGTGGGGGTGGTCATGGCCATGGGAAAAAAGAAAATTTCGGCAGAGCAAGTTAGTTGAATTGATAAATGTGAAAGAAGGGGAGCAGCATGGTTGATTGTCCATATGGCGGGGTGTGCAGTGTAACCTGTGAATATTATTCTATATATGGTTGTACCCGGAATGATGCCCAGGGGGACTGGCAGGATATAAATTGGCTGGATAGTGAGGATAACGAGGGATAAATTTTGTCCCATGGCAAGGAATTTTCCTTGACGGCATACTGAAATATATGGTATCATATTCAGGTATGTGGGCGGTCCTCTGATCAAGGCTATATTAGAATCCAACACTTGACACGAACGTCTGTAAAGAGGAGGAAATAAAATGAACATTATTCAGGAATTAGAGAAAGAACAGCTCAGAAACGATATCCCAGCTTTCCAGCAGGGTGATACTGTAAACTGCCTGGTAAAGGTAGTTGAGGGTACCCGTGAGCGTATTCAGGCTTTCGAGGGTGTTGTAATTGCACGCTCCGGCTCTGGCGTTCGTGAGACTTTCACCGTTCGCAAGATTTCTTGCGGTATTGGTGTAGAGCGTACTTTCCCAGTACATTCCCCACGTCTGGAGAAGATTGAGGTTAAGCGTCGTGGTGTAGTTCGCCGTGCTAAGCTGTACTATCTCCGTAACCTCACTGGTAAGGCTGCTCGTATTCGCGAGAAGCGCTAATTCTGGTCATTGTAGAGGCTGCCGTTGGTGCAGCCTCTATTTTTCGTTAGATGGGTATTTGCCTTGAGACCATGGCAGGAGAATTCCGGCTGGGGTATGGGGGAGAGGCGAAATGGTGAAATAGATACCCGGAAGTAGAGAGGTGCTTTGTGAATAACTTAGGTGAAGAAATCAAGGATTGGGTAGTGTCCATTGTTATAGCTGTCGTTCTGGCTATGATTATCCGTAATTTTTTGGTGGAGCCATATCTGGTAGATGGTCCCTCCATGATGCCAACCCTGCAGAATCAGCAGCGTTTGGTGGTAAATAGACTGATTTATCGTTTGCGGGCACCGGAAAAGGGTGAAATTCTCATTTTCCAATATCCCAAGGATCCAAGCAGGGATTTTATCAAGCGGGTAATTGCTGTGCCTGGTGATACCATCGAAATCAAGGATGGCAACGTATTTGTTAACGATGAATTGCAGACTGAGGATTATATCCTGAGCAAATGCCGGGGAGATTATCCAAGGGTAAAGATTCCTGAGGGACATATCTTTGTTATGGGTGACAACCGTAATAATTCTGAGGACAGCCGTTTCCCAGATGTAGGCTTTGTGCCTTTTGAGCTGATAAAGGGCAAAGCAATGGTGGTTTTTTGGCCTTTGGCTGATATGAAGGCATTGCCATAAATTCGCAAAATAAAACCGGAGTTTAATTATTTTTTGAGGGAAATAATTATGCTCCGGTTTTTTGGTGCAGTTTTTTAGTTAAGTAATGAGGAGGTTATAACCCCTTAAAGGCTGCTGCCAGGGATTGGAGGCCTTTTTCCAGTACAGCCCAAGGCTCTGCAATATTGATGCGCTGGAAACCACTGCCGTCTGGGCCGAAGATATGACCGCTGTCCAGCCAGAGATTGGCTTTGTGGATAATAATATCATCCAGTTCCTTGTCGCTAAGGCCATAGGCTCTGAAATCCAGCCAGATAAGATAGGTGCCCTGCGGCTCTACCAGATGTACCTTGGGCAGATTGGTTTGGATAAATTCCTTGGCCTTTTGGAAATTGCTTTCCAGATAGGTTCTTAGTTCATTGAGCCAAGGCTCTCCCTTTTCATAGGCGGCTTGGCAGGCAAAGAGACCTAGACAATTTGGCTGGCTATAGCCTACAGCAAATACCTGCTGACGGAATTTGCGACGAAGGCTTTCATTTTTGATAAATATATTTGATACCTGCAGTCCTGCTAGATTGAAGGTTTTGCTAGGGGCGGTGCAGGTAATGGTGTTCTGGGCGATTTCTTCAGAGAGGGAGGCCAGAACGGTGTGCCTGATGCCTGGGCGGGTAAATTCGTGATGAATTTCATCAGCTACAATTACTACCTTGTGCTTTAGGCAAATGTCAGCCAGCTTTTGCAGTTCCTCACGGCTCCATACCCGACCTACAGGGTTATGAGGGGAGCAAAGGATAAAGAGCTTCACATGGTGCTCTCGAATCTTGGCCTCGAAATCTGCAAAGTCTATATGGTAGGCACCATTTTCATATATTAGAGGGCTGTTTACCAGCTGGCGGTTGTTTTGACGGATAACCTCGCTAAAAGGATAATATACCGGCTGTTGGATAATAACGGCTTCTCCTGGCTCTGTAAAGGCTCTGACAGCGGCGGCCAGGGCAAATACCACCCCTGGAGTAATGGTTAGCTCACAGCCCTCCACATCCCAATTGTGATGGCTTTTGAACCACTGCTTCAGGGTATCTGTGTAGCCCTGATCCGGATCTGTGTAACCAAAGATGCCATGACTACTGCGGGAGATTAGCTCTTGAATAACTCCCTCTGGAGCCTGAAAATCCATATCTGCCACCCAGAAGGGCTGGATGCCCTGGGGATAGCCTCGTTCTACGGCAAAATCATATTTCAGGCAATTGGTGTTGGTACGGTCAATAATCTTGTCAAAATTCATATTTAGCGCAGAAAATGCCTGCTGGCATATAAACTGCTTCGCTCCCTTCCATGTTGGATTCCTGTCTGAACAGGTAATATATACGATTTTCTCTTATTTACATTTTATATATTATTGGGCTGGTTGTCGATAGAATTTTTGGCTGCCTGAAAGGCTTGGCCCAAATCTTCCAGCAAATCCTCGATATCCTCAATACCTACAGACATTCTAAGGAGATGGTCATCTAGTCCGGTACGCTCCAGCAGATATTTTGGCATAGCCTCGTGGGTTTGGTACAGAGGATAGGTAATCAGGGATTCCACGCCGCCCAGACTTTCTGCAAAGGAAATTACCTTTACCTGAGCCAGAATGGTTTTGGCTATTTCTGGCTGGGCTACCTTGAAGGAAATCATGGCACCGCTGCCAGTGGACTGCTGGCGGTTCAGCTCATAGCCGGGATGGTCAGGCAGTCCCACATAGTATACATGGGTAACAATATCCTGCTGGCAGAGCCACTGGGCAATGCGTTGAGCGTTTTCCTGCTGGCGCTCCATGCGGATGCCTAGAGTTTTGAGACTGCGCAGCATGAGCCAGGCATCCTGGGCAGAGAGATTGGCACCGGTGGATTTGACATATAGCTCAATATCTGCTATCAGCTGTGGATCATCCTTGACGGTCAGGAAGCCAGCCAAAATATCATTGTGCCCGCAAAGGTATTTGGTACCGCTGTGTACCACAATATCTGCCCCTAGAGTCAATGGCTTCTGGAAATGGGGAGACAGGAAGGTGTTATCCACAATCAGAAGGGCGTTATGGCCGTGGGCTATCTGGGAGATAGCGGCAATATTGCTTACCAGCATCATAGGGTTAGAAGGGGTTTCCACAAAGATAGCTCTAGTATTGGGCCGCAGGGAGTTCTGTACCAGCTCCAAATCGGTAGTATCAATATATTCAAATTCTATATTGTATTTGGCAAAGAGCTGGCCTAACCGCAGGGTGCCTCCATAGAGATCCTCCGTGAGAAGAATGTGGTCCCCAGGGTTGAAAAGCTGAAAGACAGCATTGATGGCGGACATACCACAGGAAAGGGCCCAAGTTTTTTTTCCCTGCTCCAGCTGGCTGATGGTTTCCTCTAGATTGTCTCTAGTAGGGTTGCCGCAGCGGCTGTAATCATAGCCGGTGCTTTGCTTGAAGCCGGGATGGCGGAAGGTGGCGGACATATAGATAGGCTGAGTAATGGAGCCAGTGTAATCTGAAGGCCTACAGCCGTGAACCTCTATAGTATAATCTTTCATTGGACATTCCTCCTGATGGTTTTTGTGGAAAACAGTAACATATAAAACATATTTCGTTTGTATGCTTATTATAAAGTAGGGGAAAACATATGTCAATGGTATGTAAAGAAAAACCTACAAAATTAGTAGGGTATTGGAAAAATCGCTACCCTCGTATTCAACCCAAAGAAAATGCAAAGGGATTTTCTTTGGGTAATGTAAGGGTTATAACCGGGGGACATATGAAGGTCATTAACGCCTATGAAGCCTATGAGAGAATAAAATAAAAGAGAAAAACTGCAACAAGCTGAATGAATGCTTGTTGCAGTTTTTTTATGATTATCTCTAACGAGGTATCCGATGTTCCATGCTTCTATAGGTAGCGGGATGGATTTTTATTTTTAGAAAAATCAGATTCTGATTTGTTGCTGGTAAGATCATATTTTCGTTGATTCTCATGTACGATAAAATCAGCAAATTTTTTGACGAAATATACATCGTTATCTGACATTGTACGACATGTATCTAGCAGACCTTTTAGATTTGGAGATAAGGCTTCTTCCTTTACATCATGTATATAGCCACAAACCTTTAGAAGATATTGATAATCCCAATGATAAGCTGTGGCAATCATCTGCAAGGTTTCTGGAGTAGGGTTGTTTTTCGTACCTGTACGACTGTCGACACCCTTTTCTAATTTATCTAAATATCCGTGGCTTATGCCAATAAGTTGGGCTGCTTCTCGTAAGCTTAGTCTATCGGCTTTTCTTTTTTCAGATAACAGATATGCCAGTGTCATCATATGATAATTCACTCCATTAGTTCAAATTTTAGGATTTTGACAATCCTCCACTTTCATGATAATATCTTTCTGTTAGAGAAAATGTATTACATGATTTAAAGTTGTAATATATGTAATACAGAAAGTTTTATTTATAGACGGTAAGGAAGTTGCTTATGGTTAAATCAGATAAGGTTATTATTGGTGCTGGATTATATGGTTTATATGCGGCCCTGCTTTGTGCATCTCGGTGGGGAGAGCATGTTGTAGTGTTAGAATGTGATTCGGAAGCATTTGGTCGTGCTACATATATTAATCAGGCCCGAGTGCATCAGGGATATCACTATCCAAGATCACTATCTACTGCTAGAAAAAGTGCAGGCTACTTTGCAAGATTTAATAAAGATTTTGCCTTTTGTATCAATAAGTCATTTAAAAAAGTATATGCAACATCAAGTAATTTTTCTTGGTCAAGTGGTAGTCAATTTAAAGATTTTTGTAAAGCAGCCGAGATTCCCTGCAAAGAAGTATTAGCAGAAAATTATTTTAATAAAGGATGTTGTGATGGTGCTTTTTTAACACAGGAATACACATATGATGCTCAGATATTGCGTGATTACTATTTGGAAAAATTAGCGGAATATCCAGATTTAGTCCAGATAAAATATGGAGTTCAGATTGAGAATATAGAAGATAATGGCAAAGAATACAAAGTATTAACATCTGATGGAGAGGTTTATGCCAGTGAATTTATTCTCAATGCTACCTATGCAAGCACTAATCAAATAGCTCGAGTGTTAGGTTATGAAACATTTAAAATTAAATATGAGCTTTGTGAAATTATTTTGTGTAATGCACAGGGTAATTTGCAGGATTATGGTATTACCGTTATGGATGGCCCATTTTTCTCTATAATGCCATTTGGTAAAACTGGTTTACATTCCCTGACGGCGGTTTCATTTACGCCACATGTTACAAGTTATGATGAAGTGCCTACATTTACTTGCCAACAGGGTATAGATAAATATTGCTCACCATCCCATTTGGGAAACTGTAATAGTTGTATTCATAAACCTACAACAGCGTTTCCTTATATGGGGGCACTGGCTCATAAATACTTAAGGCCTGAATTTGGATTTAGTTATAAGGAATCTTTGTTTTCGATGAAGCCAATATTGATGAGTTCTGAAATAGATGATTCTCGGCCTACAGTAATTAGAAAATTGCATGATAAGCCGACCTTTGTGAGTGTGTTGTCAGGTAAGATTAATACTGTTTATGATTTAGATGAGGTGTTAAGATAATGCTTAATATGGATAAGGAAAAAAACTTTGTTTCTGCAGTTGTATATATAAGTAGACAATCTAGTGATGTGGAAAAATTCCTTAATATGATAGTAGATGTTCTAGAAAGTAATTTTTTGTCATCAGAGATTATATGTGTTAATGACGGTGCAGATGCTGAAACAATTGAAGCTATTAGGACATTGAGCCGCAAAGTAGGTGATGTGAGTATTTCCATGTTAAACATGAGTTCATATCACGGCATAGAGTCAGCAATGAAAGCTGGCGAAGATTTGGCAATAGGAGATTTTGTTTTTGAATTTGATAGCACTATTGCTGATTTTTCAACAGATATAATAATGGCGGTCTATCGCAGTTCCCTAGAAGGAGCAGATATAGTTACTGCTGTACCTGATGTATCGTCCTCTAGGTCCTCAAGATTATTTTATTCATTATTTAATAGGTTTAGTAACTATGAATATGATATGCGAACTGAAAGATTTCATATTTTAAGCCGCAGGGCCATTAACCGCATTAATAGTATGAATAAAACTGTTCCTTATCGTAAGGCGGTTTACATGAATTGCGGATTTCCTGTGAAAAATGTAGTTTATGCTCCATTATATAAAAATCAAATGACTGCAAAGGACGGTCAAGAGCATAGCTACCGTGAAAACTTGGCCTTTGATGCGCTGCTTTTATTTACAGATATAGGCTATAAAATTGCCATAGCATTTACAAAAATCATGATGATGATAGCCATATTGGTAGGTTGTTATGGTGCTGCAACCTATATTACAAGTTCTCCTGTTTCGGGCTGGACTACAACAATTTGTTTTATGTCCTTTGCCTTTTTTGCTCTCTTTGGGATATTGACAATAATTATCAAATATTTACAGATTATATTGAATTTAATTTTTAGGCGAAAGCAAGTCAGCTTTGTTGGTATAGAAAAAATGACAAAATAGCAGAGGAGGTCATTGTATGAAAATATTAGTTGGATCTACTGGTTTTGTGGGCGGAAATATATTAGCAGTAGAGAATTTTGACTTCGCATACCATAGAGCTGATATTCAAACAGCATATGGAAGCAAGCCGGATCTGCTGGTCTATGCAGGGGTTCCTGCGGTAAAATTTATTGCCAATAAAAATCCGCAGGCAGATATGGATTATATTTATGAAGCTCAAAAAAATATTAGCAAAATTGCTCCTAAACAAATAGTGCTGATATCTACAATTGATGTATTGAAGAATCCCGTGTCTGTGGATGAGGATGCAGTAGTGAATACAGAAGGACTGCCGGCTTATGGGTTGAATCGCTATAAGCTGGAGTTGTGGGTTCGTGAGCATTATCCAGAGGCACTTATAGTACGTTTGCCAGGTCTATTTGGTATGAATCTGAAGAAAAATTTTATATATGATATGCTGCGTCCAATTCCATCAATGCTTGCGGCGGATAAATTTATTAGATTTGCGGAGCAGGAACCTTTACTAGAAAAACATTATTTGCTTCAGGAAAATGGTTTTTATCAATTACGACAAAGTGTTAATAATACAGCCATGAAGGAATTGTATCACAGCTTTCAGCGCTTGAAATTTTTCGCTACACAATTTACGGACAGTAGAAATGAATATCAATTCTACCCACTACAAAGATTATGGCATGATATAAATACAGCATTACAATCTGGTATAAAGTTATTACATCTTGCCACTGAACCACTGTCAGCAGCGGAAATTTATAGCTATGTGGAGGGTAAGGAGTTTACAAATCATTGCACAAATACACCTATGGCATATGATTATTATACGAAATATGCAGAATTACTAGGTGGTTCTGGACATTATATTATGAAAAGAAAAGATGTATTGTATGAAATAAAAAAATACATAGACGAGGAGCGGGGAAAATAAAGTGAGCTTTGCTAGATATGAATTTATAATTAAAAAGATGGCTGTAATAATGCTTGCACTAGGTATTATATTGCATATAATACCATATCTTGTTGAGCATTCACTGTTTATAGATGAAGCTATGGTTGCAAGTACCATTATGACAAGGGATTTGGGAAATCTCGTTTTAAGTCCAATGGATTATGGTCAAAGTGCACCTATTGGATATTTATATATAGTAAAGCTTTGTACATTGGTTTTTGGTGTTTCTAAGGTATCTTTGCGTATATGGTCATTGATTTGTTTATTTGGCACATGCGGCCTTATGTATTATATTTTAGACAAACTATACCATGTTAGAAGGGCTGCTTATTTTACAGCTATTTTCTCCCTTCTGCCTTTTTATATATCCTATTCATCCCAGGTAAAACAGTATACATCTGAATGTATGTTTGTGCTAGCCGTGGTAATTTTATTTTGGTATTATTTTCATGCACGAATTTCTTTATGGTGCTTGTGTGTAATTTGCAGCATTGTAATATGGTTCTCTTTCGTACCAGTATTTTTTATAGTGGGAGGAATGCTGCTAGTTGTTAAGGATATATTAAAGAATAAGAGATTTCTAAATTTTATGCCATGCTTGCTGCCAGCACTTAGCTTTGCCGTATATTACTTTTTTTGGCTTACGGGCACAGAAGGTAATGCAGGTGCGAAAGGATTTTGGGATTTATTGGCCTTCCCGCTAATTCCTTCCTCCTTGGACGATATAGTATTGATAGTGAAAATGGTTAGACAAAGTATCGGTCCACAGCTGAAGCATATGTGTGTATTATACATATTAGCGGCTGGTTATACATTATATTCATGGAGAAAAGACAGGGATCATAAAGCATCATTTTATATTTTGGGATTGGTAATATTATTAATTGCATCTGCCATGGGGTATTATCCAATTGCAGCTAGATTGATGTCATTTTTCGCTGTGCTGGTTTTGATTTTGGCTGCTGTTTCCTTGGATGAATATTGGCATAGGCTAGAATTAAAATGGCAATATTCTAGGAAAAAATTAGCTGTACTAATGAGTTTAGCAACTATTTTGTTGGTATTGCCTCTTGGCTATACTGCTAAAGGAATGGTGCGAGGTAATTTGATTTTTTGGCCGGAAACTGAGATAGTTCAAAATTTGGCTTATTTAGAAAAAAATAAAAAGCCTAGTGACATGATATATCTTTATTGGGGTGCCCAGCCATCGTATTTTTTTGAAAAAGGATTCCCTTATGGGGGACCGAATAATTGGGAAATGGCGAAGATTGGTACAATTACAGATGAATATATTTGGGGTAAAGAATTGAATGAATTTTATTACCGCAAGCCTTATTCCTATGATGGTCATCCTAGAGAAGATAATATTCAACATGATATAGAAAATATCAAAAGGTATGATTCTGTTTATTTGTTTACCTCACATATGAATGGAGAAAAGGATGTATATTGGCAATTGTTCTTAAATGAATTGAATGCCTATGGAGATATTGAAATTGTTAGTGTGGATCACGATACTTATCTGTATCATTTTCAGCGAAGGGTGTGATATGTAATGAAATTAGCTATATCCAATCTTGCTTGGCCTGCGGAGCAAGAGGAAACTATATTGGCATTGATGAAACAATATGGCTATGCAGGTTTAGAAATTGCACCGGGCAAAGTGATTCCGGTAGATCCTTATGGAAATATAAATGACGCAAAAAAATGGGCAAATATGATGGGAAGGGATAGGCAGCTTAGTATAATCTCTTTACAATCTATTTGGTATGGCAGACAGGAAATGCTATTTGGTGATTTAGCAGAAAGAAACTTTCTGCTTAACTATACTATGAAGGCTATAGATTTTGCAAATGCTGTAGGAGCAAAGAATATTGTTTTTGGCTGTCCTAAAAACAGAAATATTCCTAAAAATGCTGATTTAAATAATGCATATAGTGTTGCAGTGGATTTTTTCCGTCAACTAGGAGATTATGCGTTGGATAAGGAAGTTGTAATTGGGATGGAAGCAAACCCTGCTATATATGGGACTAATTTTATTAATACTACACAGGAGGCATTGAAATTTATTAAGCAAGTGGATTCTGAGGGAGTTAAATTGAATTTTGATGTAGGTACATTGCTGGCCAATAATGAAGGGATAGATATGCTGGCAGATAATATAGAGATGATATCCCATGTACATATTAGCGAGCCTGGATTGAAGCTGATAGAAAAAAGAAAGTTGCATAATGAGTTAGCAGAAATTTTGGGAAAAAATGGGTATAACAAATATGTGTCAATTGAAATGGTAAATATAAGCAATGCAGAGTTGAAGCAATGCATGGAATATGTTAGGAGTGTATTTGGCTAATATGAAGATATATGACAAAGCAAAGGGCGTACCTAAATTTTTTGCAGAAGAATATTATCCAAAAAATCATAACTATGTATTGCTGATACCTATTATTGATGAAGGTCAACGTATTGTTAAGGAATTGGAGCGTGCTTCTGTCGCTGGCGTGCATGATTTGGTTGATATTGTCATATGTGATGGTGGTTCAACAGACGGTTCAACAGAAAGTGAAAAGCTAAAAAATCTGCATGTAAATACATTGCTGGTGAAGCAGGATGTAGGTAAGCAGGGAGCACAGCTTCGTATGGGCATGCATTGGGCAATTGCTCGTGGTTATCAGGGAATATTGACCATTGATGGCAACAACAAGGATAGTATTGAGGATGTATATAAATTCATTGAAAAACTGGAAAGCGGTTACGATTTTATTCAGGGCTCACGATTTATCAAAGGTGGTTGTGCCATTAATACACCTAAGATAAGATATTTGGCAGTAAGATTGTTGCATGCACCGTTGATTTCCTTAACAGCAGGCAAATGGTTTACTGACACTACGAATGCTTTTAGAGGATATTCTGTTCGTTATTTGACTGATGCAAGAGTTGCACCTTTTAGAGATATATTTCCGGGATATGAGCTTTTGGCATATCTGTCTGTTAGAGCTAGCCAGCTTGGTTATAAATCATGTGAGGTGCCTGTTACAAGAAAATATCCCAATGCAGGAAAAGTGCCAACAAAAATTAGTTTTTTTGGTGGGAATACCAATCTGTTGAAAATTTTGTTTGCAAACCTTTTTGGAAGGTATAATCCTGATGAGGTGAAAAAATGAGTTTTATAAATGTAGTCCTTATTTTGGGAGGAGTGGCTCTTAATACTGTTGCGCAGCTATGTCTGAAGCAGGGAATGCAGTCTGTAGGCGGTATAAATCTAGATTTATCTGGTATAATTGCAATGCTGGAAAATGTATATGCAAATCTGTTTATCTTGGGAGGTATGACCTGCTATGTATTAAGTTTTGTTGTTTGGTTGGTTGTATTGTCTAGAGTAGAGGTTAGTGTTGCGTACCCTATGCTTAGTGCAGGTTATATAGTAACAGCATTTGCTGGATGGTATTTTTGGGGTGAAGCACTTACAATGAACAAGCTTTTAGGAATAGGCTTGATTTGTGTTGGTGTATTATTTATGTTTAAAAATTAATACTGTTGTATTAAAGACATAGGAAAATCCGCCTGAAGCTATAAATTTAGGCGGATTTTCTTGTTGAGAATGTGTGGTTTTCAAATTTGGAAGGTGTAGAAGATAGGCTTAGGAATTGATTTTTGATATTTTTTATCTAGACATGGCAGGATTTTGTCTGTTTGTGTAGAAAATAAAGAGTATGGAAAGAAAATGTGCAGTGGCTTTATGGACTGGGGAGGGGGAGCTGTAGACAATGAATAAGATGTGTAAATCCTTGGAGCGAGCGCTATATACTGCTGAAAAACTGGAAGGTAAGGGGCAGGAACAAATTGTCTACGAGCTTTTTCGTGATTTGCTGGAGTGGAACCAGATAGTTTGGGTGGATGCTCTGGAGGGTGAGCAGGATGAGGAGGAAGATTCCCTTAACTTGTGCGTTATACCTGGCGAGGAGGGAGGTTTTTTAGCTGTTTATACCAGTGCAGACCTAATGGATGAACCAGAGCATAGCTTCCCTATGAATTTACAGGATGTTTTGGTTTATCTATGCAATAACGAAGATTATTGTGGCTTGGCTTTGAATCCTACTCAGGATAGTTTTATCCCTATTTCTCATAGGATGCTGGGAATGTTGATTCGTGATGAGGCGGTTTCCAGAATTGCCGTCGTATTGGGAGATATTACGACTTTGGCTGTAGATGCTATTGTTAATGCAGCCAACAATACCCTGCTGGGGGGTGGCGGTGTGGATGGGGCAATCCATAGAGCTGCTGGCGATCAGCTGTTGGAGGAATGTAGAGGTCTGGGAGGCTGCGCTACTGGAGATGCCAAAATAACCAAGGCCTACAAACTGCAGGCAGATTATGTCATTCACACGGTAGGTCCTGTTTACAGTGGTAAAAAAATTGAGGAAAAACAGCTGTGGGATTGTTACCAAAATTCCCTGGAGCTGGCCTGGAAACATGATTGCAAAAGTATAGCTTTTCCTTGTATTTCTACAGGCGTTTATGGTTATCCTCAGGCCAAGGCCACAGAAATTGCTACTTCAGCAGTTTATGATTGGTTAACCAGACATCCTGATACGGCTATGATGGTTTATTTTTGCTGTTTTTCTCAGATGGAATACAAAAGATATGACAAAGCTTTGAGCAAAAGGAGTGATGAGGAGTCCTTGGCTAATCAACTGCTGAATAAGGGCGCCAAGGCTTACAAGCAGGGAAAGTATACCAAGGCCATTCGTTTGTATATGGAGGCGGCCAAGCTGGGGAGCATAACAGCTATGAGCAACCTAGGTTATTGCTACTATTATGGCCGGGAAATTCCTGTGGATAAGGCAAAGGCCAGAGAGTATTGGGAGGCTGCGGCTATTTACGATGATATAAACGCTATTTACAAGCTGGGAGATATGTATAGTCGTGGGGAGATTGCCGGTGATGAAGATACTGCTTGGCTGTTTTATAGACGTGCCTATAGGCTGGCTAGAGTGGAACGGGAGCTGGATAATTATCCGGATATTTGTCTGAGACTTTTGAGGTACGGACAGGATAGGCTTAGTCTCAGAGATAAGATTAGTCTGGCGGATATGGCTATAGAATATTTTCAACAGCGAATAGATGAAGGGGATAAATTTAGTGCTAAACTGCTGAAGGAAGCAGAGAAATATTTGCAGCAGGCTCGAGCTGAAGCTGAGGCTCTTGACTAAAAATAATGTGTCTTGTGGCATTTTGCTGTATATTAGCTTTTTAGTGGTAAAAAATAGGTCTTGATTGATTTTGAGGGGGAAGGATTATGGACAATAGCAGGGAAAATAAATGTCTAGAAGAATTGCCAAGCCCTCAGGAGCAAAATCAGCTGATAAACCAGCTGCAACAGGATAAGCGTATTTTTGATATGCTGTGTCAGGATTTTACGGCGGTTTATTATATTGATTTGAATACAGGCAAATTTACTACTTTAAAATTGGGGAATAACACTAATGCAGAGGCTTTGCAACAGGACGATAAGGTTATCCTGGAGAATTTTGATTTATATGCCCGGCAATATGCTGCTAAATTTATTGCCAAGGAACAGCATGAGGAATTTCTGAATTGGTTCAACTGCCGCAACCTAAAGCAAAAACTGCTGGGGACAGACAGAATAACCTATCATTATCGTTCTTTGCCTAATCAATCTGGTAGAAAATTTTTTGATACTCAGGTGGTGAAAGTTCATGTAGACGAGGATGTATTCAAGGTGTTTATGAGCTTTCGCCATATTGATGATATTTTGGAGCCGGAGGTTACTGCTCAGGAGAACTTACAAAAGGCGCTTGATGTTCTAAAGTTGAATAATGAAATTATTTCTACCATCGGCAAAAGCTATGATGCTATTTTTCGCATAGATTTGCTGGCAGATTATTTTGAGGAAATTTCTACCAGTGATGGGATTCACAAATTGACAGGCAAGGAGGGGTGTGCCTCTGAACGGCTGCGGGAATTGTGCAGCAGGATGATATCAGATGAATATCAGGATTTGGCTAGGGAATTTTGTGATTTGCAGGTTCTGCCGGACAAGCTGGCCCATGAGGATACTATGGTGACGGAGTATCAGCTGAAAAGCGGCAAATGGCAGAAGCTTCGTTTTATGGTAAAAAAACGCAATGATCAGGGCCGGGTTACCCATGTTTTGTGTTGTTTGCGGAATATAAGTGAAATCAAGCGATTGGAGGAAAATCTGCGTTACAAGGAGGCTGTGGCCAAGAGAGAGGCGGCAGAGAAAAACAGATTTCTTTCCAATATGAGCCATGATGTACGTACTCCTCTTAATGGCATTATTGGCATGGTGGAGTTGGCTAATCGTTATCCGGATAATCCGGACATACAGGCCAAATGCCGGGCGCAGAGTATGGAGGCTCTCCAATACCTGCTGGCTTTGTTGAATGATGTACTGGATATGAACAAGCTGGAAACTCAGGAACTGATGCCTCGGAATATGAACTTTGATATAGCAGAATTTTTGGACAGGCTTAATAAGGAAGCAGAGGCCAAGGCCAAGGTCAAGGGGGTTGAATACGCAATTCAATGGAACAAGGGGGATGTGCGCCATAGATATTTAGAGGGAAATCCTGTATATGCTGGGCGGATTTTGTCTAATATAGTGGATAATGCCATAAAATTTACGCCACCAGGCAGAAAGGTTCAGGTTTGGGTTAATGAGGAGAGCTGCCATTGGAATGATGTAGTGTATGGCTTTTATTGCCAGGACAATGGGGTTGGTATGAGTGATGATTTCTTGAGTCAAGCCTTTGAAATGTTTGCTCAGGAGGAAAAAGTTCATCATACCAAATATATGGGCAGCGGCTTGGGACTATCCATAGCCAAAAAACTGGTTGATAGGCTTCATGGGAGTATAGAAATTCGTAGTAATAAAGGCGAGGGGACTACTGTCGTAGTCAAGCTGCCTTTTAAAATCGGCAAACCATCAAGGGTAGAATACTATGGCGATTATCAGTGTATTTCTCTAGAAGGGCGCCGGGTTTTGTCGGTGGATGACAATGAGCTGAATCGGGATGTGGTAAGGTTCCTATTGGAAGAGAATGGTCTCAAAGTAGAGGAGGCTGAAGATGGACAGGAGGCTGTGGATAAATTTGCTAAAGCAGAGCCAGGGTATTATGATGTGATTTTTATGGATATTATGATGCCTGGTATCAGCGGTTGGGAAGCGGCTGAACAGATCCGGGCTATGAAGCGGTGGGATGCAGACAAGGTGCCTATTATTGCCATATCTGCCAACGCCTTTGCTGATGATATCGTTAGCAGCAAATTGGCTGGTATGGATATGCATTTGGCCAAGCCTTTGAGTGAAGTAAAAATGTTAGATGCCATGAAGCAATGTCTAAGCAAATATCTACACAATAGAAAATTGTAAAGTTGTAAAGCAGTTTTGTAAAAAAATGTGTAAATTGTGGGTTGTTTATGGTATAATGTGAAAACATCGGGATTTTATTTGCATTTATGATGGGAGAGATATTAGCATGAAATTGGTTGTTACAACTGTGGGCAAGGATAGAGTTGGTATTATTGCTATGGTTAGCAATATTTTGGCAGAGAATGATATCAATATTCTTAGTGTAAATCAGAATATCATGGATGGCTTTTTCAATATGATTATGATGGCCGAAACTGTAGGCAAGGATGTTAATCTGCCAGAGCTGCAGAAGCTGCTGAGAGCCAAGGGCCAGGAGCAGGAACTGGAAATCAAGGTACAGAATCAGGAAATTTTTAATATTATGCATAATATCTAATTTCCGAAAATAGCCGCATATGATATATTGTGGAGGCTGTTTTTGCCTATGGCTTGAAAGAGGCCTGCTGCAATATATGGATTCATGATGGAGGACTTTTTGTGATTACAATAGATAATATTTTAGAAACCAATCGCATGATTACTGAGAACAAGCTGGATGTCCGCACCATTACCATGGGCATTTCTCTCCGTGATTGTGCTCACCCTAATATTGAAAATTTCTGTCGCAATGTCTATGACAAGATTACCAAATCTGCTGAGTTTTTGGTAAAGACTGGTGAGGATATTGAGGCTCAATATGGTATCCCCATCATTCACAAGCGTATTTCCGTTACCCCTATTGCTATTGCTGCTGAGGCCTGCAAGACTGATTCCTATGTGCCAGTAGCAGAGGCTCTGGACAAGGCTGCCAAGGAAGTTGGTGTCAACTTTATCGGCGGTTTCTCTGCTTTGGTGGAAAAGGGCTTTACCAATGGTGATAAGATTCTGTTGGATTCCATTCCTCAGGCGCTGGCTACCACTGATGTGGTTTGCTCCTCTGTGAATCTTGGCTCTACCAAGGCTGGTATTAATATGGACTGCGTGCGTCAAATGGGTGAAATCATCAAGAGAACAGCAGAGCTGACTCGTGATCAGGATGCTTTGGGCTGTGCTAAATTGGTAGTATTTGCCAATGCTCCTGGAGACAATCCTTTCATGGCTGGTGCTTTCCATGGTGTTAGCGAGGCTGAGAAGGTGGTTAGTGTAGGTGTCAGCGGCCCTGGCGTTGTTAAGCATGCTTTGGAGGATCTAAAGGGTGCTGACTTTACGGAAGTGGCTGAAACCATCAAGAAAACCGCTTTCAAGATTACCCGTGTTGGTCAGCTGGTGGCTAGAGAGGCTTCCCGTCGTTTGGGTGTACCTTTTGGCATTATTGATTTGTCTCTGGCTCCTACCCCTGCTGTGGGTGATTCTGTAGCCAATGTTTTGGAAGAAATGGGCTTGGAGCGCTGTGGTGCACCAGGTACTACTGCTGCCTTGGCTCTCCTGAATGACGCTGTTAAGAAGGGCGGTTTGATGGCCTCCTCCCATGTTGGCGGCTTGAGCGGTGCTTTTATTCCTGTCAGCGAGGATCAGGGTATGATTGAGGCTATTGAGTGCGGTTCTCTCTCCATTGAAAAGCTGGAGGCTATGACCTGCGTATGCTCTGTAGGTCTGGATATGATTGCTGTGGAGGGTGATACTACTGCAGCTACCATTTCCGGCATCATTGCCGATGAGGCTGCTATTGGTATGATTAACAACAAGACCACTGCTGTCAGGATTATTCCTGTGCCTGGCAAGAAGGTGGGAGATAGTGTGGAATTTGGCGGACTGCTGGGCCGTTGTCCTATTGTCAAGGTACGCAACAACTGGAGCTCTGAGGCCTTTATTGCTAGAGGCGGCAGAATTCCTGCACCTATCCGCAGCTTGACCAATTAATCCTTTGAAGCCCATGGAAAGCACTGTCATTAGCACAGCTTCCCGCCACCTATAGAGGTGGGGGACATCGGACACCTCGTTATAATTTAATTTGGTATATGGGCCGGGGAAGCAGGATTTTGCTTCCCCGGTTTTGGGTATTGACTTATGCGTGTAACAAATAAAATCAAAGCAGAGCAAGTGGCTATTCTGGGACAGGTATACAAAGATACCAAGCCAGCTCTGAGATTCGCCAATCCATTTGAGCTGTTGGTGGCAGTGATTCTTTCTGCCCAGTGTACAGATGTTAGGGTGAATATTACTACAGAGAGGCTGTTTGCCAAAGCGCCTACGCCTCAGGCCATTATTGATATGGGCATTGAGGCTTTGGAGGCAGAAATTAAGGATTGTGGACTTTTTCGCAACAAGGCTAAAAATATTATGGCTACCTGTCGGATTTTGGTTAGTGAATATGACGGAAAGGTGCCGGAGGATTTCGAGGCTTTGTTAAAGCTGCCAGGGGTAGGCCGCAAAACTGCCAACGTGGTAAGCAGCATTGCCTTTGACAGACCGGCGATTGCCGTAGATACCCACGTATTTCGGGTGGCCAATCGCCTGAAATTGGCTGTAGGGGAGACTCCTCTAGAGGTGGAAAAAGGACTTATGAAGGCTATTCCACGAGAGCTGTGGAGTCAAGCTCATCATTGGCTTATTTGGCATGGCCGCAGAGTATGCAAAGCCAGAAAGCCACTGTGCGGAGAATGTCCTTTGGTGGAGGTATGTCCTAGTGCTGGATTGTAAGCAGCAGATTAGCTAGGGTGTAGTGGCTTGGGGATATTCATAGAAAATTTTCTTGTTGAGGTGAATAATATCATGCTTTATCGTAAGGCTCGTTTTAGCGATACAGAAACAATATATAATCTTATTGCCGTTTATGCCAAAAATGGCGAAATGCTAGCTCGCTCCCGCAACACCATTTATGAAAACCTCAGGGACTTTGTGGTGGCTGAGGATGAGGATGGAGAGGTTATAGGCGTAGGTGGTTTGCATATAACCTGGGATTCTCTGGCCGAAATTTGTGCGATGGCAGTGGCTCCGGAGGCTGTTCGTCAGGGTATTGGCACAGGCATTGTCAAAATGCTGATGGAGGAGGGCAAGGCATTGGGGGTAAAAACTTATTTTACCCTTACCTATAAGCCAAAGTTCTTTGCCTCTCTAGGGTTTGAGGTGGTAGATAAGGATAGGCTGCCCTACAAAATTTGGAAGGACTGTATTGATTGTTCAAAATTTCCAGATTGTGATGAAATTGCCATGATTTTGAAAAAGCACTAATTTTTGCAAATAATCTTGACAATTCCTTGTGAAGTGGTTACAATAAGAACAAATAAAGTTAAATGCTATGAGCAAGAGAAATCCAGTGGGTGCTTGATAGAGAGCTGTGGGTTGCTGTGACACAGTAGAGGAAGCTGGGAATATACACTTGTGAGCTGCAGGCTGAAGTCACTGCTAGAATAGTGATGGTAGGTTACGCCGGATTGTCTCCGTTATCATGGACTAGGATATGTTAGTATCTGAAAAGAGTGCTTGCGAAAGTAAGCAGGGTGGTACCACGGTTAATAGCCGTCCCTGTATTCAGGGGCGGTTTTTTTGTATTCAAAATTAAAAATTGTATGATATAATTGGAGGAGATTTTATGATTATTGTTATGGCGCCACATTCCACTGAGGACGAGTTGAAGAATGTAATTAGCAAAATTGAGGAAAATGGTTTGGGGGTTCATCTGTCCAAAGGAGCCAGCCGTACCATTGTAGGGGTTATTGGCGATAAGGCTGCTATTGGCAGATTGGAAATGCAGCATCTAAGCGGAGTGGAGAAAACAGTGCGTATTACAGAGAAATACAAATTGGTAAGCAGAGAGTTCAAGAAAAACAATACTATTGTTAATGTAGATGGAGTGGAAATCGGTGGCAGCAAGCCTGTAGTTATGGCTGGGCCTTGTGCTGTAGAAAGCATGGAGCAGCTGATGGAATCTGCTGAGGCTGTAGCCAGTGCTGGTGCCCAGTTCCTGCGGGGTGGTGCCTTCAAGCCTCGTACCTCTCCTTATGATTTTCAGGGATTGGCTGAGGAAGGCTTGAAGATGCTGAGAACTGCTGCTGATGCCAACGGCCTGAAGGTTGTTACCGAGGTGGTGGATCAGCGGTCTATTGAGACTGTAGCCAGCTATGCTGATGTATTGCAGATAGGCGCTAGAAATATGCAAAATTTCCAGCTGCTGAAGGAGGTAGGCCGGGCAGGCCGTCCAGTTATGCTGAAGCGGGGGCTCTGTGCTACCATCAAGGAATGGCTTAATGCAGCTGAGTACATTATGAGTGAGGGCTGTGATGATGTTATTTTCTGTGAGCGAGGAATTCGTACCTATGAGACATACACCCGCAATACTTTGGATTTGAGCGCTGTGGCAGCTATCAAGGAATTGTCTCATCTGCCAATCATTGTAGATCCAAGTCACGGCACAGGCCGCCGCAGCATGGTAAGACCTATGGCTATGGCAGCTATTGCCGCTGGAGCTGATGGCCTGATTATCGAGGTACATCCACATCCAGAAATTGCCTTGTCTGATGGTGAGCAGTCTCTAACCCCTAGCGATTTCCGTTCTGTTATGGAAGATATAAATAAAATGGCAGCCATGTTAAGAGGTGAGGCCAATGCCTAAATTAAACCTTGCTATTATCGGTGTGGGGCTTATTGGCGGCTCCCTGGGCATGTGCCTCAAGGACAAGCTGGGAGAGGATATTTATATTACTGGTATGTGCCGGACTCAGGCTTCTATGGATCAGGCTGTAAAGTTGGGGGCTGTGGATTTTGCCTCCAGCGATCCGGAGCAGGTTGTAAAGGATGCAGATATTATCTTTCTTAGTACCCCTGTATTACAGATGGTGCCTATGGTAAAAAAGCTGCTGCCCTTTATCAAGCCAGGAGCGGTGATTACAGATGCAGGCAGTACCAAGCAGTATATTTGGAATGAGCTAAAAAAAATCCTGCCAGAAAATATTTATTACGTGCCAGGCCATCCTATGACTGGTCGTGAAATGAGTGGTGTTGCGGCGGCCAAAAAGGGCTTGTTCCAAAATAAATGCTATGTTATTGTGGAGAAGGATGATGTGCCAACAGAGATTCATAACAAGGTTTGTGAGCTGGTGAAGTTGACAGGAGCCAATCTCACTACGCTGGATATAGCCAAGCATGATCGGTGTGCTTCTGTTATCAGCCATATTCCTCATGTGGCTGCTGCTGCTCTGGTAACCCTCCTGAATCGCAGTCATGGTGACAAGGAGGCATGTTTGAAGCTGGCCGGCGGCGGTTTCAAGGATACTACCCGTATTGCTTCCTCCAATGCAGATATGTGGGCAGATATCTGTATGACTAATAGTGAGGATATTATCAATCATATTCATCTTTTGCAAGGAATATTGGGGGAGGTGGCCCAAGCTATTGCCAGTGGTGATAGACAGGCCGTCCATGATTATTTTGCTCAATCCAAGAAGCGGCGTGACAGCATTTTGGAGGAAGCAAAGAATATGTATGAATTAATCTGATGACCGCAAGGTTTTGCTGTTAAAAATTAGATAAAATAGGGACTAAATATCTAGCTGATATATATTTTATTTTATCAGTTCAGCTAGAGGTTTAGTCCTTTTTTATTAGGTGTTAGGGGTTATAATATTTATAGGTGAAGGGGCAATGACAGACTAATGTTCAGATAATTTTTTGAGTAGTGCAAGCGCAGCTCAATAGATATTGAGAATTCTTTTGGCTTGTGTTAAAATGTATTCAAAACGAATGGCTTCTGAAAGTGGTCAAAAATGGGGTTTTGACTTCCTAAAACAAAAGAAACAATTCGTAATCCAGGAAAAATACGTTATACACTAGCAGGGGGAGAGCAATTTGTATAGATGCGATGTGAATATTCTATTGCTCAATATAGATGAGGCGGCAACAGCAGCCATCACTGAGGTGAAGGCTCAGGAATGGTTCAGCCATAGCTTTATCTGTGATAATAGTTTGCGAGAAAAATATGATGAAAAAATAGATATTGTTATTTTCCGGGATGTTGGCCCTGATTGTGTTGCAAGAGTACACAAGGTTTTGGCACCTGCTCTGTGCATTTATTGCACAGATAGGGCTTCAGAACTATCCTGTCAGGAACTGGAGCTTCTCCATGATATATGGCCAGAAAATCTGACACCAGATACGGCCAGATTGCTTTTTTCCCGTTTGATGAAAGCTGAAAAGCTGAAGAAGGATGCCTGGCTTTGGAATATGGAGCTGGAGGCTGTTATAGATACCAGCCTTGATTTGGTTTGGTTTAAGGGTCGTTATGGTGAGCATTGGCGGGTAAATAATGTTTTCTGTGATACAGTCAAAAAAACCAAGGAGGATATTCGAGGCAAGCAACATTATTATATTTGGGATTTGACGCCAGAGGAATATCAGGATGGTCAGTATGTCTGCATAGAAACAGAACAGGATGTAAAGGAAGCTGGCTGTACCTGTCGTTATCGGGAGCAGGTGAAGGGCGGCAATGGTATGCTGGAGCTGCTCACCCACAAAACTCCTCTTTATGACAATGGTCAGTTTATTGGTACAGTGGGAGTGGCCAAGGATATTACTCAGGAGGAAGCTTATCGGAAAAAGCTGCTGCGTCAGGCTCAGACCGATGAACTGACAGGCTTGGCCAACCGCCGGTATTTTTATTATTCTATGCAGAAAATGAGTGTCGGCAATATAGTGATTATTTATCTGGATTTGGATTCTTTCAAGGAATTGAATGATGAATTTGGCCATCAGGCAGGAGATGCCGCCTTGGCTGGATTTGCAACTCTGCTGCAGGATGATTTTGCGGATGGCATTATTGCCCGCATGGGTGGCGACGAGTTTGTAGTAGCCATGCAGGGAGATCATACCAAGGAGGAAATCAGCAAGCGTCTGGATTCCTTTATGGAAAAGATGCGTTCCTTCTTTGATTTGAATTATGAATTCAAAAATCTATCTGTCAGCATAGGTGTATTGATTGAGACAAATAACACAGAACAGGTTGATGTTATGCTGCACAAAAGTGATGAGGCTATGTATAAGGCCAAAAAGAGCGGAAAAAACTGCTACCGGTTTTATGATGGCTAAAACCAGCAGCAGTCATTCCGCAATAGATATTTAGATTTGCTGAAGCAGGATAGGCTGCAGTACCTCCTGCTCTGGTGTTACGTAGAGGGTGGTTTGATTGGTAAAGATAACAAAACCAGGCTTGGCACCAGAAGGTTTTTTGACAAATTTGACCTTGGTGTAGTCCACTGGTACCTTGGAGGAGCCTTTGGCCTGAGAGAAATGAACGGCTAGATAGGTGGCTAGCAGGATGGTATCTTCATCAGGCTCCTGTCCGTGACAGCGCAGAATAACATGGGAGCCAGGGATATTTTGAGTGTGAAGCCAGATATCGTCTGGGTTGGCGATTTTGAAGGTCAGCCTGTCATTTTGATAATTGTTTTTGCCTACCAGAATGGTAAAGCCATCCTGAGTAGTGAATTTGAAAGGTTGAGACTGCTTTTCAGCAGCATGCTTTTTGGGTTTTTCCCGGAGGATGCCGCTGGCAATCAGCTCAGCCTTTATTTCGTTGATTTCCGCCAGCTTGGTGGAGGATTCCAGAGAGGCTTCAATGGAGGCTAGATAGTGAATATCCTCCAAGCAGTGTTGCAGCTGCTGCTCTAATAGGGCTTTGCCTCGCTTCAGCTTATCATATTTCTTGTAATAGGCTTGGATATTTTCTACAATAGATAGACGCTGATCCATGGCAATACAAATTTCCCTGCCAGCTTCATCATAAATATCAGGCACCTTGATTTCAGCATCCTGCCGATCCTTGAACTGGTATTGATAGGTCATAAGATTGTCAGCCTTGAGCCGGTATTCCTCTGCATTGTCCGCAGCAGCAATATCATCCTTTAGCTTTTGTACCTTGTTTTGAGCACGATGCAGTTCATTTTTTACCAGCTTTTGGAATCTGTCCTTATCTGGCACCTGATAGCTGCCTACCAGATCAGCTGCCTTGCTAAGCATATCGCTGATGGCAGCAAAGGAGAGAGTGGTTTCCCCAGTAAAATAATGAAGGGGGAAGGCGGCTGAGGCCAGCAGCTTGTTATTTTTGTCCACCACAATAGAGGCCTGTCCGCAAGGCTCCTGAAAGCTATTTCTAATTTCGCTGAGAGAATCAGCTAGAGATTGCCAATCCCCATCATTTAGCTCAGACACAGGAAGATTGTGGGGAAGACCTGCCCCATAGGCTGTTTCTTTGGCTGTTACAGGCCCAAAGCCAAGACAGGTGTCCAACAGAGCCTTGCTAAGCTTTAGTTCTGTTTTGGCTTTTAGGGCAGAGATAATCTTTGGGATAGGTATCTCTAGAAGATTCAGCTTGTCCTGCTGAGGAGGCAGAATGTATTTGTCTCCTGGCAATATGGTGCGAATACGGCTGGAATTGGCTCCTACCTTGCGGAGAGAATCAATAATCATGCCATCCTGTAGCAGAATAATATTGCTGTATTTACCCATTAGTTCCACCACAAGGGATTTGGTAATAATCTGTCCTCCGGCAGCCAAAAAATCAATATCCATGATTAGAAGTCTGTCCAAGCCATATTGGCGTACACTGGCAATACGGCCAGTTTCCAGATGCTTTCTCAGAACCATGCAGAACATAGGCGGTTCAGGTGGATTTTCCGGTGCCTTATCCACAATATGCATGGCAGGATTTTGAGGATTGATGCTGATATGCAGCAGAATGTTTTTGCCCGGCAGGCGCAGAGCCATAATGATGGACTGCTTGTTGGGCTGATTTATTTTGTCAATGCGTCCTCCGGCAATAGTTCTATTCAGCTCTATGGACAGAGGATGCATGGAAATACCGTCTAAACTCATGGTAATTCCTCCTGTGTATTAGTTATTTCTTACAATACAATAGAATAACATTTGCCTTGGCAATGGTCAATGCACAGTCATAAATGAAATTTGATCTGCAAGATATTATATTGCTAAAGACTTGTACATTCCTTTTCAATTGTGGTAATATATAGGTTAGGATTTTTTAGCAATAGGTATAGGAGGTAGATGAATGTCATTAAAGCAAGCTGAGATTCTTGGCGTTAATGTAAATTCATTGACTATGGTTCAGGCTGTTGAAACGGTTCAGCAGTTTATAGATGGAAAGAAAAATGCCCTGGTGGCTACCGCCAATGCAGAAATGCTGATGCGGGCTACTCAGGATAGGGAATTGAAGCAAATACTGAATGAAGCTGATTTGGTGGTTCCAGATGGAGCCGGTACAGTGTGGGCAGCCAATTATCTGGGGGTAGAAATGCCGGAAAGGGTAGCTGGCTATGATCTGGCTCAGGAGCTGATGCGGGAAGCACCAGCCAGGGGGGATAGAGTTTATTTCTTTGGCTCTGCCCCAGGGGTAGCAGAAAAGGCTCGTGAAAAGGCTATGGATCTATATCCTGGTATTAAAATTGTAGGTACTCGCAATGGCTTCTTTACAGAGGCTGATGAGGCTGAAATCATTGAGGAAATCAAGGCGGCTAGGCCGGATATCCTTTTTGCGGCTTTAGGGGTGCCCAAGCAGGAGAAATGGCTGTACAAGCATAGACAGGAATTGCAGGTTCCCGTGGCTATAGGTGTGGGTGGTACTCTGGACGTTATGGCAGGAGTGATGCAGAGAGCGCCGCTCTGGATGCAGAAGGCCAAGCTGGAATGGCTTTTCCGTGGTCTCAAGCAGCCTAGCCGTGCTGGCAGACTCTTGGCTCTGCCTAAATTTGTATTTAGGGTTATGGCCAGCAAAAAGTAAATGTAGTGTGTGACTTCAGATATATTTTATCTGCGGAGGTGTAGGATAATGAATCGTGGCCCTGTAGTCAGGGAAGGTTATATTTATATTGCAGCTGCCCTGTTTCTGGCAGTGGTAATGTATTTTGGATTTGGTGCAATTTGGGCAGTTCCTTTTGTGGTACTGGCCGGTTATTTTACGTATTTCTTTAGAAATCCTCAGCGTAGTATTCCTGCTGATGAACATCTGGTGGTTTCGCCGGCAGATGGTACGGTACAGGATGTGGTGGAGCTGGAGGATGATGATTTTATCAAGGGTCCATGCACCAGGATTATTATTTTCCTGTCCGTTTTCAATGTTCATGTCAACCGCAGTCCTATTGCTGGCGAGATCAAATGCCAGAAATACGTATGTGGCCGTTTCCGTCCTGCTTATAAGGATGAGGTAGGTTTTGAAAATGAGCGTCATATGCTGGGGATTGAAAACGAAAAAGGCTTTCGGGTGACTGTTACCCAGATTGCCGGCATTCTGGCCCGCCGTATTGTGTCCTGGGTTACTTTGGATGATAATATGGATAAAGGTCAGGTTTATGGACTGATAAAATTTGGCTCCTGTACAGAGTTGGTGGTACCACGGAATGTAGAGGTACTGGTGAAAAAGGGAGATAAGGTTCGTGGCGGCGAGAGCGTTCTTGGGAGGATTAAATAATGTTTAGTAAATCATGGGTACCAAATGGTCTAACCTCATTGAATCTGGTTTTTGGTATGTGTTCTATTCTCTTTACCTTTCATGGTCAGTTGGAAAATGCTGCTGTCTGCATTTTGCTGGCGTTGGTGGCAGATGGTTTAGATGGCCGTTCTGCAAGAGCCTTGCATGTAAGCAGTGAGATTGGCAAGGAAATGGATTCTCTGTGCGATTTGGTTTCCTTTGGTGCGGCACCTGCCTTTTTGGCCTATAGCCTGCAGCTGGAAAGTTTCGGGATTTTTGGTTGGGTGGCAGCAATTTTCTTTGCTGTCTGCGGTATGGGACGTCTTGCTCGCTTCAATGTTAGCACTGATGTGGTACATGGCTATTTCATGGGGTTGGCTATTCCGGCAGGCGGTTGTCTGATTGCCACTTCTACCTTGCTGTTCAAGGGGATTGGCTTTGATTTGAATCAGCTGTCTTATGCTTATCCTGTGCTTGTTATGGTAGTAGGCTATCTGATGGTTAGCACTGTTCATTATCCAAATTTCAAAGGAGATGGAGCCGAAAAAATGAATCTGGCAGCCAAGGCTGTGGCTGCAGTGGTATTTTTGGGCATATTGTATCTGGGTATGGATGCTATTGTATCGGCTCTGCTGTTTGCAGTATTTGCTTCCTATGCTATTTTTGGCATTATCAATCATGCTATTAATCTGGCAGGCAAATAACCCTAGTCGGGAAAATTTTACAAACCAAAGGAGAAAACTAGTTCATGAATTTTCCATTTGATATAGTAATGGTGCCACTGCAGATAATAATTTTTCTGTTTACAGTATATTTTTTCTTTATTGGCTTTTTCGGCCTGTGGCGTTTCAAGGAAAAGAAAATAACCACTCCTGAGAAGACCATGGCGGTTATTGTGGCAGCCCACAACGAGCAGGCTGTAATTGGCCAGCTGGTAGAGAATCTTCAGCAGCTGGAATACCCCAAAGAGCTTTATGATATTTATGTTATTGCGGATAACTGCTCTGATAATACTGCTCAGGTAGCTGGAGAGGCTGGAGCTATTGTTTGTGAGCGTACCCATCCTACCAAGAAAAGCAAAGGTTATGCCCTGGAGTGGATGTTTGAAAAGCTCTTTGCCATGGACAAGAAATATGATGCTGTGTGTATTTTTGATGCAGATAATCTAGTTCATCCTCGTTTCTTGATGGAGATGAATCATCATTTGTGCAAGGGTGCCAAGATTATTCAGGGCTATTTGGATGCCAAGAACCCTTATGATACATGGGTAGCAGGTACTTTTGCCATTGCTTTCTGGGTAATTGACCATATTTCCCATTTGGCTAAAACCAATTTGGGTTTGTCTGCTGTACTGGGTGGTACTGGTATGTGTATTACCACTGATGTACTGAAGCAATACGGCTGGCGGGCTACCTGTCTGGTTGAGGATATGGAATTTACCATGAAGTCTTTGGCCCATGGTATTAAGACCACCTGGGCACATGATGCTATCGTTTATGATGAAAAACCTTTGACCTTTATGCAGTCCTGGAATCAGCGCAAGCGCTGGGCTCAGGGACAGTTTGATGTGGCTCATCGCTTTATTCCTGTGATGTTTAGAGAGGGTATCAAGCGTCGGGATATCCGCATTTTGGATGGTTGTATTTATTTGCTGCAGCCACATTTCCTGATGATTTCCACCTTCTTTATTATTGCCAGCTATTGTCAGCTGTGGTTTGGTCAGTTCTATACCAGTATTTATACCTTTATGCCTTCGGAGCTTATGACAGCCATTATGATGGGACAGTATATTCTGCCTATGATAATTCTGCTGAAAATTCGTGCGAAGCTCAAGGCCTGGTTCTATCTGCTGTTGTATCCAGTCTTTATTTATTCCTGGATTCCCATTGTGTTCATAGGTTTTTTCAAGCGCAATGACCATGAGTGGAGTCATACCAAGCATACCAGAGCCATTAGTTATGATCAGCTGATGAAGAACAAGAAGAAATAACAAGATACTTGATGTTTGTAACCTTTATAGGCAGGGCATCGGGAGTTATACAAAGGATATGTTTTTCGGAGGCCTCTCAGGAGGTCTCTTTTTGTCTGAAAGGATGTAAGAAAATGTTTGAAATACATGTAAGTGCAGAATTTGAAGCGGCTCATCGGGTAGCAGGTTACCCGGGTAAATGTGATAGAATTCATGGTCATAGCTGGACTGTGGAAGCTGTAGTGAGAGGAGAAAAGCTGGACAAGCTGGGCATGCTGGTGGATTTCAAGCTGATAAAAGGCAAGTTGAGAGAGCTTTTGGAGACTTTGGATCATCGTATGCTGAATGAGCTGCCTGCTTTTGCTGATGGCAAAAATCCTACGGCAGAGAATATTGCTCAATATGTTTATCAGGAAATGGCCAAGGCGGAGTTTTTCCAGACCATGCCTCATATTTCCCTGTGGCAGATTCAGGTTTGGGAATCCCCAAAATCCTCTGTAATTTATTCTGAGTGAGGTAGATTATGCAGACTAATATTATTGAAATATTCTCCTCTGTACAGGGGGAGGGCCGCTATGTAGGCTGTCGTCAGCTTTTTGTACGTTTTGAGGGCTGCAATCTGAAATGCGGTTATTGTGATACGGAAAATGAACCTGGGGCGCATCTTATGTGCAATGTGGAGATTGCTCCTGGAGCTAGACGTTTTCGGGAGATTATCAATCCTTTGGATGCCCATGAAGCGGCTGCCTATATAAATCAATTTCTTCTAGAGCTGCCTCATCAGGCTATTAGTCTGACTGGGGGAGAGCCACTGCTCCATATCAAATTTTTGCAAGAGCTATTGCCTATGGTAAATGGCAAGGTAATGCTGGAAACCAATGGTACTCTGCCGGAAAGATTGGCAGAAATTCTGCCGATGATTGATATTATCAGCATGGATATCAAGCTGCCTCAGAATACTGGTGTAGATTTGTGGGCAAAACATCAGGAATTTTTGCAGCTGGCTGTGAACCATCAAAAGGACGTTTATGCCAAGTTGGTTTTGCCAGGTGATTTGGTAGAGGAAGATTTTTTACGGGCTGTTGAGGTAATCGCTGCCGTAGATGCCAATACCCTGTTGATACTTCAGCCAGTAACTCCTATGAATGGAGTACCTCCCATTGAGCCGGGCAGGGTTCTTGAGCTGCAGCAAATGGCTTTGGAACAGTTGACGGATGTGCGGGTTATTCCTCAGACTCATCGCATGATGGATCAGCTATGACATGGTAAGGAGATTGGTTGAATGAAAAACATTCTGGATAGATTTGTGGTGGGCGTAGGCAATCTGCTGCAGCGGCAGGGGGGCTTTTATCTGGCCTTCTTCCTGTTTAACTGTCTGCCTATGTGCTGCTATATGGTAATGAAGAAGAATGGTGAAGCTATGTGCAGCTTTGCTGGCTTTATGCTGCTGGTTAATCTGCTGTTGGTTTTTCTGGTGGACAAAATTCCAGCCAGACCTCAGAGATGGCTTAAAAATATTCTACTGCTGTTGTTCTTTGTACCCTTTGTGATTGAGGGTGTGGTGGTATATAATTATACAGCCTTGATTGGTGTAGGCGTAGTTGCCTCCCTGTTGGAAACCAATATGAAGGAGGCAGGGGAGTTTATTAC
>CAKPVW010000014.1 GCA_934196075.1 uncultured Anaerovibrio sp. | reverse complement strand
GATGGCAAGAAGCTCATTCCTTGCTGTGTATATCTCGAGGGCGAGTATGGCGAGGATGATCTCTGCATCGGTGTTCCAGTAATCCTGGGTGCTGACGGTGTTGAGAAGATCGTTGAGCTGAAGCTGGATGGCGTAGAGAAGGATCGCTTTGCTGAGTCCGTAGCTGCTGCACGCAACACTCAGAATAACCTGGGCGACGCTCTGAAGAAGTAATTGACACTGCTTCGTAAATTTTATTAGCAAGCTAGCATAACCAAAGACCTGCGGAGAAATCCGCAGGTCTTTTTCTATGCAAAAATATATATTGAGATGCTTGATATCAATCTTCATATATGGCGGAATGTTGTGCTCGTGGCAAGGTGGAGCCAATAGCTTCAGAGGGTGACTAGAGTATGTTTTGTTTATTTTGTGCAAATAATTTTAGCATAATTTCAGCAATGATTAATAAAATTTATAGAACTATTAAATGCTTATTTACAAATAGTATGTAAAATATAGGTAAAAAGTATTAATGAAATGCGACTTTTGGACGATATATATATCAAAGCAATATTGATGATAGATTTATTTTCCTGCCGTTCAAATGAGGTGATTGCCATGATGGGGAAAATTGATAGAATAAGTAGAGTTACAGGTGTAAAGTTGGACCCTAACAGCCCTTGGCTTCAGAGACGCCATCGGGATGATCAGGGCAATGAGGGCAGCTTTCAGGATATGCTGAATAACCGCAAGAGTAAGCTAGAGGCCAATTCGCCAGAAACTGAGGCTGCCACTTGGGATGGCAATGGTGCTACCCAGTCCCTATTTTATGAAAATGGTGTAAATTTGGATTTCTTTTATCATCAGAGAATGGGAATGTAATATTGACATGGAAATACGTTCACAAGTATAATGTAGGGGTTATAATGCATAGCGATGACGATAGGTTGCCGTTGCTATGCATTTTTGTTGTGCAAAATAGACTGCTGTACAGTCAGCAAAGAAGGATGGAGAGGTATTTGTATATGTTAGACCATGAAAAATATATGAGAATGGCTTTGAAGGAGGCTATCAAGGCTTATCAGCAGGGGGAGATTCCCATCGGGGCAGTTTTGATTAATAACGAAAATGGACAGGTGATAGCCACTGGCTACAATCTAAGGGAGCAAAGTATGGATGCAACTGCTCATGCAGAAATGGAGGCCATTCGCAAGGGGTGTCAGACTCTCCGCAGCTGGCGCCTTAGTGGTTGTACATTATATGTAACCATTGAGCCTTGTGCTATGTGTGCTGGAGCTTTGGTAAACAGCAGAATAGATCGGCTGGTATATGGCAGTAATGAATCAAAATTTGGAGCTGTAGAATCTATTTTTAATGTGGTGAATCACAAATTACTGAATCACCGCATGGAGGTAGTGGCAGGTGTGCTGGAGGATGAATGCCGTCAGCTGATGAAAAGCTTCTTTCATATGCGTCGTTTGCAGAACAAGGCAAAAAAACTGTGTCTAAATTAGTAGAGGGGATAATTCAAAGAAAAAATCCCGCTGCAATGTCCTATAGCAGTGGTTCCATAGGGTTAGACTAAGCAATCTAATCTGCGGAACTCTGCATTGTAGGGTAATGCAGCGGGATTTTTGTGTAATGGGATTAGATATCCCAATGAATATTGTCTGGATTTGGAGTGGCCTTGTCAATTTCGGCCAGAATCCAGGAAACATTTTCATGCTGAGCTTCAAAGGCGGTTTTTAATTTTTCCTGATTGATAGGAGGTATATCCATAGCATGAAGAGCCATGTGCATAAAGTCCTTGGCTACCAAGGCTACGCCACGTTCTGCGGCTAGCTGGGCCTTGAAGCGATAGCCGTAGTAGAGATAACTGTTATGGGCAACAGGAATATCCTTAAAGAAGTCAATTCTTTCATCAGCCTCAGCCTCAGCTTCTTCGGTACGATTCATCAGATGAAGCAGATTCCAGCGATCAGCCCACAGTTCCCCACGGAGAATGTATTTGTAGAGAAAATCTGATTCTTCGGCAGTTTCCAGAGCAATGTTAATGTAGTTGAGAGCCTCTTCATAGCGTTTGGCCTCCCGCTCCATCTGGCTAAGATGCTGGAGAGCATAGGTCTTTTCCTCAATATCCTCGGAATTTTCAGGATCTGGCTCTACATCAATTATAGAATGGAACAGCTCCTTGGCTGCCTCTGGGCGGTTTAGCTCTGGCATGGCCAGAAAATGGGCCAGTCTGGCCCGGCAATGCCAATCATCGTAGCCACCAGCAAAAAGCTTCTCCGGTGGGCGGGCAGTGGTTTCTAATACAGTATCTACCAATACATCAAATTGTTCTTTATCCATATTTAATCTCCTTCAAGGTATGTTAATTAAAAATTTCAAGATATGGTTACGATGGAATAATGGTGCTGGAAAGCGGTTTTTCTAGCAGGATTTGTCCTTATTGTTAGGCTATGGCAGCATCATCAGTAGCGCAAGGGTATTTGATTGGCCAGTAAAACCGCCAAGCCTATAAGGCTAAGGCCGATTAATATCAAGCCGCCATAATTCGGCATCGCGTCCAGATTGCAAAGGAATAGCAGGGACAATAGCAGTAAAATGTTTACCATAATGGCAATTAACCAGCCTGTGCGCTGACGTTTTTGCGTCATAACAGCAATGTTCTTGGCAGTAGCAATGGTGCCAAGGCTGTTGGTGTGTATCAGCACATCAGCCATATCTTTTACGGCTTGCTGAGCGTATTCCAAGGCAAAGCTAATATCGCAGCTGCGAAGAGCACCTTCAAATTTACTGGTACGGCCAGCGGCAGCAACTACTTGACCTGTAGCTTGTTTCAGAAGCATTTCTTTGGCCTTTTCCAACTTGTTCAGCTGACTGCGCAGTACATCAGCTCCAGAGGCTTTAAGATAGCTTTTTGCGGTGGAGCGATTGCAGCCACTCATAATAGTGACCTTGATACCGGTTTCCTGCAAAAAGCTGATGTCCCCAGGAATACTGCGTTTTAGCTTGTCTTGCAGGGTAATAAAGCCACGACAGAATTTGCCAATGGCTACAAAAACAATAATTTGTCCTTTGTAGGCTAGCTGGTCGGCTTTGGTATAAATTTCCGCAGGGATGTCAATGCCTTGCTCCTGAAAAAATTCTGCTGAACCAATGCTAAGAGTTTGCCGATTCATCAAAGCTTCTGCGCCTCGTCCGCTGACTGGATTGGAAGTAGAAACTTCTGGCAGCTCCAGCCCCCTAACATGGGCTTCCTCCACAATAGCCTCTGCTATAGGATGGTGGATGCCTGTTTCAATGGCTGCTGCCAAAGCCAGCAATCTGGCGGAAGAAATGCCATTGGGATAGATATCCGTGATTTGAGGCACGCCATAGCTGATGGTACCAGATAGATTCACCACCAATTCCTGAATTTGACTGAGGAGTGGTAGTTTTTGCTTGTTTTTCAGTACGATTTTCCATTTCTTGAGCAATCGTCTGATTTGCCAAGGAAAAAGGATTTTTTGTAATCCCAAATTCAACAGATTGAAAATTACCAGAACAGCGGCAAATATGATATATATTCTGAAAGGTTGTCCTTCCAGCATAAGATAGTCCAAAAAAATCACCCTCTTATAAAGTATGTTACTAAAATATTATCCTTTTCTTGGGAAGAAAAGTCAATAATACTTGCTGAAAAGCTAAAAAATTGGTAAAATTTATAGGTAATAAGTAAATTTCGACCAATGGGATGTGTGGATACGTTGCTAACTTTAAGTGCAAATGCAAAGATTAATCTAACCCTTGATATTCTTGGTACTAGGGAGGATGGATATCACGAGGTAGCTATGATCATGCAGGAAATTTCTCTGCATGATACTTTAAGTATGGGTAAAATTGACCAAGGTGTTAATTTAACCATTACTATTGAGGGGCAGAAGGGAACCCTGCCAGCAGATGAAACAAATCTTTGCTGGAAGGCAGCTGCTTTGGTGCAAAAGGAATACAATTTGCAGGAGGGTGTGGAGATACACCTTGTCAAGAGAATTCCTATGGCAGCTGGGTTGGCCGGCGGTTCTGCCGATGCTGCGGCTGTATTGAAGGGCATGAATCATCTTTTTAAGCTAGGGATGACTGAGACAAGACTTTGTGAACTGGGAGCAAAACTAGGTTCTGATATTCCGTTTTGCCTAATGGGAGGCACCATGCTGGCTACAGGCCGAGGTGAGGTATTGACTAGATTACCTATGTTTCCGAGGGTCAGCGTGGTTTTAGCCAAACCTCCGGTGGGTGTATCTACGGCCTGGGCTTATAGCACCTATGATGCAGGCTATGTTGGCCCCCATCCTGATAATGATGCTATGCTGGAAGCTATAGATGAAGGAAATGCATCTAGGGCGGCTGGCTTGATGTGCAATGTTTTAGAGGGTGTGACTGCAGCTGAATATAGCGTAATAGCAGATTACAAGAAGCTTATGGTGGATAATGGTGCTATGGCTAGTATGATGTCTGGCAGCGGCCCCACCGTTTTTGGTTTGGTTCAGGAAAAGCATATTGCTAGACAGATTGCAGACAAATTGAAGCAGTTTGACAGTGAGGCTGGTGTATTTGTAGCTGAAACTTTGTAGAAGCCAGTGAAAATAGAAAATACTGTCCTGCTGTGAAGGATGGTTAATATATATTATTTTGCTGTTGGGGATGACAGCTTTACGTTAATTTTTATTTTTAATAAAAGGATTTGAGTTTAATGGAAAAAAAGCTGACACCAATTAAATTGGATAGTTATCAGCCTCTGCGTGAGGTTGTGTGCGAAACCCTACGGGATGCTATCCGCAAGGGTGTACTGGCTCCTGGCGAGCGCTTGATGGAAATTCAGCTGGCAGAAGAGTTGGGAGTAAGCCGTACTCCTGTCAGAGAGGCCATACGTAAACTGGAATTGGAAGGCTATGTCATTATGATGCCTCGTCGTGGTACCTATGTGGCGAATCTTTCTATTCGTGATGTTAATGAAGTCTTTGAGATACGTACCTCTTTGGATTCCTTGGCCAGCGGATTGGCAGCAGAGCGAATTACAGATGAAGAGCTGGAGCATCTGCAGCGCCTTTTGGTATCTATCGGTGAGTACATTGAAGAGGGGGATATGGACAAAATTGTGGAAACTGATATGGAGTTTCATGATTTGTTGTATCAGGCTAGTCGCAATTCCCGTTTGGTAGGTATCATTTTCAATCTAAGAGAACAGCTTACCAGATTTCGTTCCACTTCTATGTCCTATCCAGGACGTTTGCAGGCCACCCATGAGGAACATTGCCGTATTGTAGAGGCTATTGCCAAGGGCGATGTCAAGGAAGCTCAGGCTGCAGCTGAATACCATATGGAGCAGGCAGAGCACACCTTGTTGGCTAGTATGGAGGAATTGAAAAAGAAGGCTGGCGGCAAGACCAGTAGATAAAATGGCTGATACCTGTCAAGGGACAGGATTTGCAGGATAGCCTAGGGTACTAGGTACTGGAATGGCTATCAATATGAATATATTTTTTGGAGGCAATCAAATGCTGGATTTAGTTACTGTTATTTTGGCAGCAGGCAAAGGTACTCGTATGAAGTCCAAGCTGCCTAAGGTTCTGCACAAGGCAGCAGGTAAGCCAATGCTGCAGCACGTGTTGGATGCTGCCAAGGGAGCAGGTGCCAAGCGCAATATTGTAGTTGTAGGCTTTGGTGGAGACAAGGTAAAGGAAGCTATGGGAGACCAGGCTGAGTTTGTGGTACAGGTAGAGCAGCTAGGAACTGGTCATGCAGTGCGTCAGACTGAGGCTTTGTTAAAGGATGAGCAGGGTACTGTAGTGGTGCTGTGCGGTGATACTCCTTTGGTAACAGCAGACCTGATTACCAAGCTGTATGAGGGACATAAGGCAGCAGGAGCTAAGGCAACTGTGCTGACTGCTATTATGCCAGATGCTACTGGCTATGGCCGTATTATTCGTACTGCTGACGGTGATGTGGCTCGTATTGTGGAGCAGAAGGATGCTACTGAGGAAGAACGGAAAATCAATGAGGTAAATTCCGGTATTTATTGCTTTGAATGTCAGGATTTGTTTGCTGCCTTGGCACAGGTTGGCTGTGACAATGCGCAGGGCGAGTATTATCTGCCAGATGTTTTGGAAATTCTCAGGGACAAGGGAGAAAAAATCTGGGCGGTAGCTGCCGATGATTATGAGTCTACCTTGGGTATCAATTCCCGTTTGCAGCTATCAGGTGCAGAGAAAATTCTTCGTCGTCGCAAGAATATAGAGCTGATGAACAACGGTGTTACTCTGATGGATCCTGATAGCATCTTTGTGGATGCAGATGTAGAGGTTGGCTCTGACACCGTAATCTATCCATTTACTTGGCTGGAAGCTGGCACCGTTGTTGGTGCAGGCTGTGAAATTGGCCCTAATAGCCGTTTTAGCAATGCCAAGATTGGCAACGATGTTCATGCTCAGTTTGCCTATGGCCATGATTGCGTTATTGATGATGGTGTTACCATGGGGCCGTATGTACATATTCGCCCTAATAGCCATATTCATAACAATGTAAAGATTGGCAACTTTGTAGAGGTAAAGAACTCTCAGGTGGGAGAGGGCACTAAGCTGCCTCACCTTCAGTACATTGGCGATGCTGATGTGGGTGCTAATGTAAATCTTGGCTGTGGCACTGTTACTGTCAACTATGATGGCAAGAAAAAATTCCGTACCACTATAGGGGATAATGCTTTCGTTGGCTGCAATACCAGTCTGGTGGCTCCTGTAGAGGTGGGAGATGGTGCGTATATTGGTGCAGGCTCTGTTATTACCAAAAATGTGCCAGGAGGCACACTTGCTATTGGACGGGCTCGTCAAAAGCTGATTGAGGGCTGGACTGATAAGAGGAAATAGGCTATAATAGCATCATGGGGAGAATTTGGGGAAATTCTTCCTAGAGCATTCTAGTTTAGAGATAAGCTATGCTCAGAGAGTATAAGGAAAAAAGAAAATATTGGAGGCATTCAAAACAATGAACGACGCTGCGAAAAATTTACGACTTCTGGCCGGTAACGCAAACCCAGAATTAGCACAGGAGATTTCCAAGTATCTGGATATTCCTTTGGTTGATGCACAGGTTGGCCATTTCAATAATGGCGAGATTCAGGTCATGATTGGTGAAAGTGTTCGTGGAAAAGATATTTTTATTATCCAGCCTACCTGTCAGCCTGTAAATGAGAATCTGATGGAGCTGCTGATTATGACTGACGCTTGCAAGCGTGCTTCTGCAAGAAGTGTAACTGCAGTAGTGCCTTATTATGCATATGCTCGTCAGGATCGCAAGACCCGTGGACGTGAGCCTATTTCTGCCAAGCTGGTAGCTAACCTTATGTCTGCTGCTGGTTTGAACCGTGTAGTAACTGTTGATCTGCATGCTGGTCAGATTCAGGGCTTCTTTGATATCCCTGTAGATCATCTGGCTGCTGCTCCAGCTCTGGCTGATTATTTCCGCAAGCTGGATTTGGAGGATATGATTGTTGTTTCTCCTGATCTGGGCGGTGTAACCCGTGCTCGCAATATGGCTGACTTGCTGGGTACTGGCATTGCTATTGTAGAGAAGCGTCGTCCTCGTCCTGGCTGCGCTGAGGTTATGAACCTGATTGGTGATGTAAAGGGCAAGACCTGTATCATGATCGATGATATGGTTGATACTGCTGGTTCTCTCTGCGAGGGTGCCAAGGCTCTGAAGAAGCTGGGTGCCAAGGAAGTATATGCTTGCTGCTCTCATGGTATTCTTACAGATCCTGCTGTACAGCGTATTCAGGATTCCTGCATCAAGCAGCTGGTTATTACCAACACCATTCCTTTGGACCCTGCCAAGAAGCATGAGAAGATTGTTAGCATCTCTCTGGCTCCAATGTTGGCTGAGTTCATCAGATGCATCTATGAGAATGAGCCTGTCAGCAATTTGTTTGACAAGAACTGGGCAAACTAAGCCACAGGGTTATATTCAAATTAAAGCTAAAGGGCGATGTATTTCGCCCTTTTTCTTTTGTAAAGAGAGGTTAGTATTGTGAAGTTTGCAAATAGAATGAATCAGTTTGGGGAGGGTGTATTTTCACGTCTGGCTGTTATGCGGAAAAATAGACTGGCCCAAGGCAAGGAAGTATATGATTTGAGCATTGGTGCTCCTAATATTCCTCCTACCAAGCGAATTATGGAGGTTATGGCAGAGGCGGTTATGAAGCCTGCTAATTATGTTTACGCCATTAATGATACTCAGCAGCTGCTGGAGGCAGTGGTTCAGTGGTATAAGAGACGTTATGATGTGGAATTGAATCCTGAGACAGAAATTTGTTCCCTACTAGGCTCTCAGGATGGCCTTTCCCATATTGCTCTGTCTATTTTGGACCCTGGGGATGTTATGCTGGTACCAGATCCTTGCTATCCTATCTTTGCCGATGGTCCTCGTATTGCCGGGGCAGAGCTATATTATATGCCTTTGCAAAAGGAAAATGATTATGTGATTCAGCTGCAGGATATTCCAGAGGAAATAGCCCGCAAAGCTAAATTCATGTTGGTATCTTATCCCAATAATCCTACGGCGGCTATGGCACCAGAGTCTTTCTACCATGAGGTGGTGGCCTTTGCCAAAAAGTATGATATTATTGTTCTCCATGATAATGCCTACAGTGAGTTAGTATTTGATGGTCAGAGCTGTGGCAGCTTTTTAAGCATTCCTGGCGCTAGGGAGGTAGGTGTAGAGTTTAATTCTCTCTCTAAGACCTATGGACTGGCCGGGGCACGCATTGGCTTCTGTGTAGGCAATAAGGACGTGGTAGGGATGCTGAAAACCTTGAAGTCCAATATGGATTATGGTATGTTTTTGCCAATTCAGGCAGCAGCAGTGGAGGCTCTCACAGGTAATCAAGCTGTAGTAGCAGAAACCAGAGCTGCTTATGAGCATCGTCGGGATGTGCTTTGTGATGGTCTTATAGAGGCAGGCTGGCACATGGAAAAGCCGGCAGGCACCATGTTTGTGTGGGCGCCAATTCCTAGCAGCTATCAGGATTCTGAGTCTTTTGTGGCAGATTTGCTGGACAAGACCGGGGTGCTGGTAACTCCAGGCAGTGCTTTTGGCCCATCTGGGGAGGGCTATGTCCGCATGGCGCTAGTACAAAGCGAGGACACCATGAGAAAAATTGTGGATGCTGTAGCTGCCAGCGGTATCTTCGGTAAATAAAATATATTGCTAACAGTATCAGGTAGAATCAAGTAGATTTCTGCTTGGTACTGTTATTTTTTAAAAAGATATAGCTTAAATTCTAAAAGAAATATAAATTTCTTGAAAACTAATTGCATATGTTATAAACTAGATATAATGTTAAGTATGATTTACTTCTAGGAATTTGTTGCATAGAGGTAAGGTAGATTTAGGATAGAGGGATGGTTATGAATAAATATGAAGAAATAGCTAGAGATATTTATAATGATATAGCTAGTGGCAAATATGAGCCTGGCAGTCAGCTGGCTTTGGAAAAGGAAATGTGTGCTCAATATGGTGTTAGCAGAATCACTGTTAAAAGGGCTGTGGATGAACTGGTAAAGCAGGGATTGGTGGTAAAGCGCCGTGGCTCCGGCACCTTCGTCAAGGGAGTGCAGGAGGAGGACGTGGAGAATGTAGGCATGTGTGGCCAGTTTCAGGGCTTTTCCAAGAATAATGAAGGCCATGATATTCGTACGGAGGTGAAGCGGTTTGAAATTGTTCATCCTACGGAGGAAATTGCAGAAAAGCTGAAAATCAGTGTAGAGGATTTTGTCTACGATATTGTTCGGGTGCGTTTTCTGGATGGCAAGCCTAGCAATGTGGAATATACCCAGATGCCAATAGAGGTAATTCCAGGTGTCAAAATGGAGGTACTGGAGAACTCTATTTATAGTCATATTGAGAATGTATTAAAGCTACAGATACAGTCTGCTCACCGCACTGTCAGTGCTGATATGCCTACAGAGGAAGAAAAGGAGTGGCTGCAGATTGAAGGGGTAATGCCGGTGCTGCAGGTGGCTCAGGTGGCTTTCCTCAGTGATGGCAGGCCCTTTGAATACTCCAAATCTAGACACCGGGCTGATACCAATGTATTCCGGGCAGTAAGCATACATTAAGTATACATGCAAAAATATCGCAAATGACTTGTTAAATATACTTTTTTGCTATACAATACATAAGTCAGTTATTATATGCAAGAAAGTAGGGATTTTTTTATGGCGGAAACTGTTTGGTCAGTATTGCCTCCGATTATTACCATTGTTTTGGCTTTGGCAACCAAAGAGGTGTACATGTCACTGCTTATCGGTATTTTCTCCGGAGCCTTGCTGTACACCAATTTTAATGTCTTGAATGCCATTATGACCTTGTTTGAGGTTATGGCGGACAAGGTGGGAGGAAATATCAATATTCTGATTTTCCTGGTTATTCTGGGTATTCTGGTGGCGGCTATTACACGCTCCGGTGCAACCAGAGCCTATGGTGAATGGGCAGCCCGCAACATTAGCGGACGTCGCAGTTCCATGCTGTTGACTGCTTTGCTGGGTGTGGTTATTTTTATTGATGATTATTTCAACTGTCTTACAGTTGGTACTGTTATGCGTCCTATTACAGATAGGTTTAAGATTTCAAGAGCCAAGCTGGCCTATATTATTGATGCTACAGCAGCTCCTGTATGTATTTTGGCGCCGGTGTCCAGCTGGGCAGCGGCTGTAGGCTCCTCTCTGCCAGAGGGCAGCGAGCTGGATGGCTTTAGCCTGTTTTTGCAGACTATTCCATTTAATCTTTATGCCTGGATGACTATTTTGTTTATGCTGTTCATTATCTGGTCTCAGCGAGATGTATTTGCTATGGCCAAATACGTTAAGAGAAATCAGGAACATTTTATTGTACCTGAGGAGTACAGAGACAGTGAGGAAGCTCATGTAGAGGGTAATGGCAAGATTATTGATTTGGTACTGCCTTTGTTAGTGCTGATTGGCGCCTGCGTTTATGGTATGCTGTACACTGGCGGTATTAATGAGGGAGCTTCTATTCAGCAGGCCTTTGCGGATTGTGATTCCAGTAAGTCTCTGGTATTTGGCTCTTTTATCGCCTTTGTTTTTACAGCTCTTCTGTATCTGCCTCGCCGGGTTATTACCTTCAGCTCTTTCTGTGAGACCTTTGCTCAGGGCTTCAAGGCTATGACTCCTGCTAATCTGATTCTCTGCTTTGCTTGGACCTTGTCCGGTATCTGCAGCGACAAGTATTTGAACTTGGGTGGTTATGTAGGCAATCTGGTTAGCGCCAATGTAGATGTATTGGTATTCCTGCCAGCTATTTTCTTCCTGGTAGCTATTGTGTTGGCTTTTGCCACTGGTACATCCTGGGGTACCTTTGGTATTCTGATTCCTATTGCTATTGCCGTTATTGGCAACGGAGATCCAAGCCTGCTGGTATTGACTGTAGCAGCAGTTCTCTCTGGTGCAGTAGGCGGTGACCACGCTTCCCCAATTTCTGATACCACTATCTTGGCTTCTGCTGGTGCACAGTGCAGTCATATTGACCATGTTAATACTCAGATTCCATATGTGGCTATGGTTTCTACCGCCAGCTTTGTGGGCTATCTGGTAGATGGCTTCACCAAGAATGGCTGGCTGGGATTGGCTACTGCCTTGGGTATTATGGTAATCATTATGCTGGTTATTTATTTCAAGGTAAAGCCAGTAGATGTAGCACATTAATTTTACATGATTCTGCAACGCCGTAGATTTTTGGAAAGTCTGCGGCGTTTTTGCATATTATTAAGGATGGACTTTTAAGCATTTCTTTGGCGTGAAATGATTAATTTCTCGTAATTCTTGACTTTTTGCCATAATAGATTTATAGTGTAAAGGTTATTGAAGATATATATTTTTTGAATAGAAGGAGGCTGGAATATGGTTACGACAGCAATCCACAAGGTTAACTTTTATGATACAGATGCTATGGCTGTGGTGCATCATGCCAACTATATTCGCTGGTTTGAAATCGGCAGAGTGGAATTTCTTCGGGCAGCAGGTATTACCCTGACAGAAATGATGGATGATGGCTATGTATTTCCTATTACAGAGGTTAGCGCCAAATATATGAATTCTGCTCGTTTTGATGATGAGCTGTTGATAGAAACTACCCCGGAGGCTTTGACCAAGGCCAAGATGGCCTTTGCCTATCGGGTATTGCGGAAATCTGATAATCTGTTGCTGGTAACAGGACGTACTCAGAATGTCTTTACCAGCATGGAAACTGGACATATTACCAGATTGCCAGCTAAATATTATGAAAGATTGCGAAAGGCATTAGAATAGATTGAGACAGGGGAGATATACCCTGTTGGCAATAAGTTTATCGATGATGTATTTTGCATATTTGTATTTATATACTAATGGGAGGAAAAATTTATGTGTACATTTACTTTGGGAAATTGTCTGCTGTGGCTGGCTGTCATAGTAGTTGTTTTGTGTCTGCTGGTAAAGCTGTATCTATGCCATGCTGGTACGGAGATTATTGTACCATTGGTAGATAGCCGCACTGCTTTCAAGGCAGAGGAGGTTACAGAAAACAGTATGGTGCTGACCACCGATATTGGCTTTGAAAATCAGGGCAAGCAGTGTGCTACCATTATGGATGCTTTTGTCCGGCCTCAGCTGCCCTATGAACAGTATGATGGTTTGGAAACCAGGGGTCATGCTGAGCTGGTAGGGGTACCTCGTGAGGATGATTATTTTGAGGCATATATTATTCAGGCCAAGGGATATAAGGACGGCTTGGATAAGGCTGCCATTCGTGCCCAGGTTCGTCTTACAGCTAGAAAGGGCATGACCTTGAAAGAGGCTGTGGCTCATATGCCAGATTTCAATTTCCAGCTGATTTGGCTGGAGACTGGCCGTATGCCATGTCATTATCGTCAGGTTCGTATTGAGGTGCCTGCTGCCGAAGTAGCTAACCTGCTTGGCGTAGAGCTGGTAAAGGATTAATGGGAGGTTGCAGCAATGAGTGAGATAAAGATAGATTTGATTCCAGTTCCAACCCGTATCCTGACTGATAAGGATGATATTATTGACGAGGTTGAGCGTTATACCAAGGGGAAGATTGGCCCGGATGATGTTATTTCTGTAGCAGAAAGCGTGGTAGCTATTACTCAGGGGAGAGCTGTTCGTCCAGAGGATTTGAAGATTACCCGTGTAGCTAGACTGTGCTGTCGTTTTATTCCTGATTATGGTTCCCTGGCTAGCCCTCATGGTATGCAGTCCCTGATGGACGTAGAGGGCAAATGGCGGGTAGCTGGTGCTTTGGTGCTGGGCTTCCTGGGCAAGCTGGTTGGTATGAATGGCCTTTTCTATAAATGGGGCGGTGAGCAGACTGCTCTGATTGATGATGTTACTGGTACTATGCCTCCATTTGACAAGCATATTGTTTATGGCCCAAAGAATCCTAATGAGGTAGTGGAGAAGCTAAAGAAGCGTCTGGGCTGCTTTGGCGGTTTGATTGCTGATGTAAATGACCTGAAGCGTTCCCGTGTAGTAGGCGCTACTGAGGGACTGGATGGAGAAAGAGCTGCTAGATTGTTGATTGACAATCCATTTGGTAATGCTTCTCAGAAAACTCCTATCGTTATTATCAAGAATTACCGTCAGCTGCAGGAGCAGGGCTAATGTCTGAAATGCTATGGAATCCCTTGTTGGTTTTTCTAGGCGGTGGCCTAGGTGCTGTCAGCCGTTATCTGGTAACCACATTTATTGGCCATCAGGTGGGAGGAAATTTTCCTCTTGGCACCTTTACAGCTAATATTATTGGCAGCTTTCTTATGGGCTTTGCTATGTTCTGTTTTCTCAATAGGGGAATGGCAGTGCCAGAGCATATAAGACTTTTGCTGTTAGTTGGCTTTCTAGGTGGCTTTACCACCTTTTCCTCCTTTAGTATGGAAACGGTTAGCCTTATCCAGAATCAGCATATTCTTTCCTCCATTATGAATGTGGCTGGTAATGTATGCCTGGGTATCGGAGCTGTGCTGGCAGGTATGTTGGCAGCAAATACTTTGAATTGAAAATAGGGCTTTATTTGATGAGAGCGAAGATATAGTCAGGTAAAGGGCAGATGAAGGGTATTTGTTTGACAAATTTTGTCCATAATTGTATAATTATAGAAGTTTAATATGTACGGACAGGTGTCTGTTTATCAGACTTAATAGAGAATCCAGTGAAAAGCTGGAACGGTCCCGCCACTGTAAGACTGAGTGATGCACATATATGCCACTGGGAGCAATTCTGGGAAGGCGTGCAAAACGATGAAGTCGAGTCAGGAGAACTGCCTGTTTTATCGTCACCGTTAGCAGATTTTTATCTGCTTGTACCTGCGAGCGATGGGTAGGGGATGCGCAGCCATGATTTTTGTTTAGATTGCGGTTTGACCATCTGTTTGCTCAAAACAGATGGTTTTTTTGTACCTCTCAGCGGTGAAGGTTTTGTAGAAATAAAGGAGAGAAACAATGAGAAGAAAAAGATGGCTGACAATTGGTATTACTCTGGCACTTATGGCTGGCAGCAGCGGAGCACTGGCAGCGGAAAATGTTGATGTGCAGTCAGGGGGGGCAGATGTCTATGAAATGGATGATACCATTGTAACTGCTGAACGTATGCCTAGCAAGACCATGGAAACCCCTGCTAATGTGGCTGTAATTACTGCTAAGGAGATTGAGGCCAATCATTTCAGCAGCTTGGATGAGGCTATTGGTCATGTTAATGGTGTATCTGTAGTACGTCAGGGCGGTGGAGCACAGCAGCGTGTGCGGATAAATGGCAACGATAGAGTTGTTATTATGGTTGATGGTCAGCGTTTAAATGATGATCAAGGCGTATCTAGCGGGCGTTTTAGCGTGGATATGAATATGCTTCCTACCATGGAAAATATTCAGCGCATAGAAATAGTTAAGGGTGGCAGTAGTGCCCTCTATGGCAGTGATGCTGTAGGCGGTGTAATTAATATTATTACCAAGAAGGTATATAAGAATCAAACTAAGATTGATATGAATACCGGCTCTTGGAATACTCATAATTATGAAATTACCACTCAGGGCAGAGAAAATGATTTTAGCTGGCTGATTACTGGTGGTATTCAGCGGAGAGGTCATTTTGATTATAAATTCGATGGCAATAGCCCTACCATGGAAAATAGTGATTATAATAATAACAGTTTTTCCATGAAGCTGAATAATCGTTTTTCCGATGCTGAGTCCTTGACATTGTACTATGCTCATAAATCAGTAGATGCAGGGCAGTATAACTGTATGGGAAATACCTCAACAGCCATATCAGATCCAGTTCCTCGTTTGAAGGAAAATTTTAATAATTATGCCATAACCTATAATTTTAAAGAGGATGCTGATGTACCGGCTTATGTAAGATGGTTCTATAATGATAAGGGAATTTATAACCAGGGGTGGTTGAGCAATAGAACTATTGGTGTTGATTATCAGGATGGTTGGAAGCTGAATGATCAACATACATTGGTAGCTGGTGCAGAGTGGCATCAAGGAAGAGCAGAAAATCCAGCAGCAATGTCTGGTGGAAATTATAAAGACGAGCGTGTTACTCAGGAAGCTTTGTATTTGCAGGATACTTGGCAATTAGCTGACAAGTGGACCTTGGTGCCTGGGGTTCGTATGGATCATCATAGTAAATTTGGCACACATTGGTCACCTAAAGTTGCCTTGAACTATCTTGCAGACAAGGACACTCATGTTTATGCATCCTGGGGTAAGGTATTTAAGGCACCAACTATGGATGATTTGTATTACAAGCAGGACTGGGGCTTTGGTATGGGAATGTTTGGTAATCCTGACTTGCGTCCTGAAACCGGTTATACTGCTACCATTGGTATGGATCACAATTTCGATGAAAATACCAGTGCAGGAATTTCCTTCTTCATTACAGAATTGAATGATGCTATCAGATGGGGATCTGATCCTGTAACCTTTAATTGGTATGCCCTCAATGCTAATAAGGAAAAGCAGAGAGGTATGGAGCTTTCCTTTAAGCAGAAGCTCAGCCCAATGTGGAGCTATGACCTAGGTTATTCCTATATTAAGCGTGAGGTTGACAAAAATGAAGGTATGGGGATGGTTTTGGATAATAATCTCCAGCCAAATGGCTATAAGCTGGGTGTGCACTATCACAGTGGTGCCTGGAAGGCAAATCTGCTGGGCACCATTGGCAGCGGCCTGGAAGCACGTTATTACAATGGTAATAGCAGCTATAATATTTGGGATTTCAACCTTAGCTATGAGGTTAATAAAGAGCTGACCACTTATTTCAAGGTGAATAATCTGACCAATCAGGAATACTATGAGCAAAAAACTTCTTATGGTAATTATTATCCTTGCGGTGGTCGTTTCTATCAGGTTGGCTTTAACCTGACCTTCTAATTCCTTTTCCATGTTAGCAGAGGCAGGATATGAGGCTGTTATCGCCTTCCTATCCTGCCCATAAAGGGGATTTTTCTATGCTGCAATTGGTGAATTTGTCTAATGATCCTACCGATACTGAGGGATTGCTGGGTGGCAGTCAGGAGAGATTACAAAATTTCTTGCAGTCTCATCATTTGGATGGCATTGAATTTATGTGCTGTGGGCCTTGGGATAGGAGTTTTCATACTCCGGAGATGGTACGTGGCTTCCATCTTTGGTTTTGGCCTAGCTGGCTGGATTTTTGGCGAGGCAATGAAGAAGCACTGAGGAAGGAATATGGTTCTCTTTCTACGGTGGAATCCGTATTTGGTTCGTCTCCTCAGGCTTGGCTGGATAATTGGCAAAGGAATTTTCAGCAGGCGGCAGAATGCGGCGCTGAATATGTGGTTTTTCATGTAGCTCAGGCTCGCAGCAGTGAGGCACGTTGTCGGCAATTTTCCTATAATTCAGCTCAGGTAATAGAAGCTGTATTAGAATTTATCAATGATTTGATCGCTTGTCTGCCAGAGAATATATCCTTGCTGTATGAAAACCTTTGGTGGCCAGGCATGACCTTGTTAGATCCGGAGCTGGTAAGAGAGCTTTTAATGGGCACCAATCATGCTTGTGGCATTATGCTGGACACAGGCCATTTAATGAATACCAATGTTCATTTGCAAAATGAGCAGCAGGGAGTTGATTATATTTTGCAGGCAGTGGCCAAGCTGGGAGATTTGGCAGATAAAATTCATGGCCTTCACCTGCATCAATCCTTGTCAGGCAGGTTTACAGAGGAACAGCGGCAAAGGCATCCAGTGCCGGAAGATAATATATCATCAGGAGAATTGATGAATTATGTGCTGAATGTGGATAGGCATCAGCCCTTTGGCACAGGGGCGGTCAAAAAAATAGTGGCAGAAATCAAGCCACAATGGTTAGTACATGAATTTGTACCAAATAATTTTGCCGATTGGCAGGTCAAGCTGGCAAAACAGCAAAAGGCCTTGTCTTTCTATTGATATATGGTATGTGGAGTGTAGCGGCTTATTGGGAAGCAAATAGGCTGCTGCACTATTCTTGTTTCTATGGAAAGGAGAAAATTACATTTTATGGAATCAATCACGACAGGTATCGAGTTTTTTCACAAGGGCGGAGCGATTATGTATGTCTTGCTGCTATGCTCCTTTATGGTCATAGCCATTGGGGTGGAAAGATGGCAGTATTTTAGACGGGAGGATTCTGGCCGAGGTTTTGCCAGGGAATTTTCTCAGTATTTGTCCCAGGAAGATATCCCAGCAGCTATCTTGTTGGTAAAAAAATCGAAAGGTTTGCTGGCAGGTATTTTGGCAGAGGCTTGTCCTCTAGCTGGCAGAGGCAGTATGTCCAGCTTTATGGAGGTGCAATCAGGTATTGCCCTTTCCAAGCTAAAACAGCGTTTATACTATCTAAATGTCATTGTCACCATGGCGCCTTTGTTGGGACTGTTAGGAACTATTAGCGGCATGATTTCCGCCTTTAGTGTTTTTAATTTGGAATCAGGTCAGGCCACAGCTATTACTGGGGGTGTAGGTGAAGCATTGATTGCCACAGCCTTCGGCTTGTGTGTAGCCATTATCTCCTTGGCAATTCATGCCTATTTTACCCAGAGGCTGGATAATATTATTACAGATATGGAGCAATGTTTTTCCATGGCAGAGGCCAAGGAAAAACAGCTGTCTGGGTGTATGGGAGCAGGTGAAGCAGTATGAGGTTGCGGGAGCGTCGTTCCATGACCAAGCCAGAGGTAAATATCATTCCCATGATAGATATTATGTTTTTCCTGCTGGTATTTTTTATGATGAGTACCTTGTACATGGTAAATATCAAAACTGTAAATGTTAATCTGCCTCAAGCTAGTCATGCAGAAACTGAGATGAAGGTGAGCTATTTGGTTACTTTGAAGGCAGATGGCTCCCTTTGGCTGGAGGATAAGCAGATAGATGAAGTGGCCCTGTTAAATCAGGCGGCCAGAGAACAAAAGCGCAATCCACGCTTTGCAGTGGTGCTGCGGGCAGACCAGAATATGGATTACGGTATGGTTATAGGCTTGCTGGATAAATTAAAGGGTGCTGGTATTAGCAAAATAGCTCTGGCGGCAGATAGCGGGAGGCAATGATGATACAGGGGCAAAAGGATAAATACAAAGCCTATAGTATCTCTGCTGTGTTGCATCTGATTATTTTTGTCATCATCTGCTTAACAGGGCTTTTTTCTAGAGTTTCCCCTGAGATACCTCATAATATAGATGTTGATATCTATGAGGCTGTAGATTTGGGTGATGGGGGCGGGGGCGGCGGAGCCAGCCCTCCGGCGGAAGATTCCCAGATAGACTCAGGGGTTGAGGCTGTTACCTTTAATGTTGAGACAGAAAAATTGCCGGAAATAGCTGAGGAATATACCAAGGAGCCAGAAAAACAGCAGCAATATCGCCAGGAACATCATGCTGAGAATGTTTCTGCCAAGGGGAGTAATGGGGGGGGGGCTTCCTTAGGTGGAGTTGGCTCTGGTACTGGTCAGGGTATTGGTCAAGGCTCTGGCAATGGCAGTGGCAGCGGTACAGGCAATGGCGATGGTGCGGGCAGTGGTAATGGTTCTGGTCATGGCAGTGGCCGAGATGAAGGAGCGGCCAAGGTGGCCAAGGTTCCGCCACGTTTTCTGGGGGGCAGCAATCCAGCTTATCCTGAGGATTTGCAGGATCAAGGCATCGGTGGCACCGTGGTATTGCGTCTGACGGTATCAGCTGACGGAGCAGTAAGCAATGTGGATATAGCAGGAAGCTCTGGCATTAGTCAGCTAGATAAGGCGGCAGTCCAAGCAGCTTATACCTATAGCTTTGCACCGGCAAGAAATGTTTATGATGAGCCGGTTATGTGTATTATGAATAAAAAGGTAGTTTTTGTACCATAATAAAAGCCTGTCTGAGGTATTGCTTCGGACAGGCTTTTATTATATATATTAAAATAATAAATATAATGCCACAATATGCATTACATTCTTCTTTACATTTAGCGATAAAAGCAATATAATTTTGAATATGTAAAATATTGCTTAGGGGTGATTACATGTATGCAAGGACATATGGAGCAGCTACTATGGGTGTGGAGGGGCTGCTGATTGATGTAGAGGTAGATGCAGCTAGCGGTATGCCAGGATTTGAAATGGTAGGTATGCCAGATACTCTGGTACGTGAAGCCAAGGAACGGGTTAGGACTGCTATTCGCAACAGCGGCATAGTAGTAAATCAGGAGAAAGTAATCGTGAATTTAGCTCCAGCAGCGATTCGCAAGGAAAGTGCGGGTCTGGATTTGCCTATTGCCATAGCTCTGCTAGCGGCAGGCGGGGTTATTGGGGCCGAATGTATAGGAGGCTATATTTTTATTGGAGAGCTGTCCCTGGAGGGGCGCTGCCGCCCAGTTAAGGGGGTATTGCCCATGGTGATTAAGGCCATGGATATGGGGTTGAAGGGAGTGTTTTTGCCACAGGAAAATGTGCAGGAAGCATTGCTGGTCAAAGGGATAATCGTCTATGGCGTCAGGGATTTGCGTCAGGTGGTGGAGCATCTGCAGAATAGTCAGCTTGTTCAGCCAGCCTGCAAAAAGCAAAAACAATTCACAGCTACTGAATCTAAAGAGGATTTTGCCGAGGTGCAGGGACAATTTTTGGCCAAGCGCTCCTTTGAGGTAGCAGCAGCAGGAGGTCACAATATTCTGCTTTCAGGTACTCCCGGTTCAGGCAAAACCATGCTGGCAAAACGTATGGGCAGTATTCTGCCTGAAATGACAGATAGGGAGGCTTTGGAGGTAACCCGCATCTATAGCATTGCAGGCATGTTGAAGGAGGAAGGATTGATTCGTCAAAGACCTTTCCGCAGTCCCCATCATACAGTATCGGCAGCGGCTATGATAGGAGGAGGCACTATTCCCAGACCGGGAGAGGTTACTCTGAGCCACAATGGGGTGTTGTTTTTGGATGAACTGCCAGAATTCGGCCAGCGAGTGCTGGAATGTCTCCGCCAGCCTATAGAGGATGGCTGTGTGACTATTTCCAGAGCCAATGCCAGCTACCGTTTTCCCTCCCGCATCATGCTCATAGGTGCTATGAATCCATGCCCTTGCGGTTATTATGGGGATAAAGAACATAACTGTGAGTGTACCATAGCTCAGATTCGCAATTATACCAGAAAACTTTCCGGACCTTTGCTAGATAGATTTGATATACAAATACAGGTACCGCGGTTGTCTTATAAAGAGCTGACTGCTGTAAAAAAGGCAGAGACTTCGGCGCAAATTCGCCAGCGGGTAATGGCAGCTAGAGAGAGGCAGCTTTATAGATTTAGAGAGTTAAATATAGTTTGTAATGGACAATTAAACCATGGTATGCTGACACAATATTGTCCCATGACCTCTGAGGCTGAAAAGCTGTTGGAGGAAGCCTTTCATCAACGGCAAATGTCAGCTCGCTCCTATGATAGATTGGTCAAGGTAGCTAGGACTATTGGGGATTTGGCGGGAAAAGATACCATCACAGCGGAATACATTGGGGAAGCCCTGCTGATGCGCAATGATAATATTGCCAAAGCCTTGTAATCATTTATATAGTCAATTGCTGGTTTTCATTCTCTGGTCTTGAATAAGATTAGTTGTTGTTGTATAATCGTGATTATAATTAGGTCTGAAATCCTAGAACGGGAGGTAAGTAGGTATGAGCAGACATAGCTGGGCAAAATTTCTGCTGTGTATGTTGTCTATGATTGTTTTGACAACAGGCTGCAATGTTTTGCTGCCAAAGGAACAGGATGACAATCTGCCAGTATTGACCATTGGTAGTGATATATATCCACCTTTTTTCTATAAGAACGAAAAAGGTGAGCCAGATGGCATAGATGTGGAGCTTGCCAAAGAGGCTTGTCGCCGTATGGGCTATCGTCCTGAATTCGTTGTTATTGATTGGAAGTATAAGGATGAATTGCTGGCTGGGAGAAGGGTAGATTGTCTATGGGGCTGTTTTTCCATGGAAGGCAGAGAAAATGAATATAAGTGGACTAAGCCTTATATGATAAGCAGTCATGCTGTAGCTGTAGCCAAGGAAAGCGATATTTATCATTTAGCAGATTTAAAGGATAAGGTAGTGGCAGTACAGGCTACGACTCAGCCAGAAAAAATCTTTTTGCAAAGTAAGGATGAAAGAATTCCAGCAGTGCGTCAGGTAGTGACGGTGGATGGTGGAGATATTCTCTATAGTATGCTGGTAAATGGCAGAGTAGATGCCATAGCAGGCCATCGGGAAGCCATAGAGCAATATGCCAAGGATTATGGCAAGGATTATCGGATTTTGGAGGAGCCGTTGCTGCAATCTCCCATAGGTGTTGCCTTTTATAAGGATGACCAAAGAGAATTAGTAGATAAACTTAGTGATGCCTTAGAGGATATGCAAAGTGACGGCACATTGGCTAAGATTGCCAGTAAATATCTTCCAGATGTTGATTACTATTTAATGGAAGGTGGATCTAGTGGTAGCTGAAAATAGGGAAAAACCGTGGGAACGCAAAATATGGTTTATTTATTTTGTATCAGGGCTGTTTTTTTTGAGTTGTGCCTTGATTTTCTTTGTACGATATGCCATGAGTGATGCCCAAACCCTTTTGAGTAATCGCAATGACTTTGTTCGCAAACAGATTTTGGTATATAACCAGCATAACTATCTTTCTCTTACCAAGGATATATCTAATATTTCTACTTTAGTTTGGCAAATTCGTTTGGAGACAGAAGAAAATAATATTAATTTGGATAAGGCTGCTTTAACAGACTATGCCAGGGATATGCATTTGGATGGCATCCTGCTATTAGATACTCATGGCAATATAGACAGCTTCTACAATCGCGAGGGGGTTCCCTATAGTGCGCTGCTAGATATTATGAGCAGTCCTACCGTGTTGGATATTTCCCATCAGCCCCGCAAGGTTTATGCAGATGTAATAAAAAATATTGCTGAATATCAATTTGCTTTTGCAGCGGTTTATAGGCCGGATAGTCCTGGTGTGATTTTGGGCTATAAATGTACCAGTCCGGAGAATGCCAAGCAGCAAAATCTAACTATCCAGAAGCTTCTTAGTACCTATCGAAGTGAGGATGTAGGCACAATTTTGGTTAGTGATGGTGATAACGTGGAGGCCTCTAATCAGGAGGAGATTATTGGTAAAAGCATAAAAAATAATGTATATATTCAAGATATGCTGAAAGAGGCGGAGCCTGGTAAGCTGTCCTTAATTACTCATGGAGGCCAACAGTATTACTTTGGTTTATACAGCTGTGCTCGAAAATTTTATGTTTACAACTATATGCCAGCTATGATGGTGTTACAGAATGTACCAAGAAATATGATTTTTACTCTGTTATTTTACATAACTGTAGTCATTGTCATGGAAATGCTGCGCATGAGGTCTGCTAACCGTTTGAAGGAGCTGCAGCAGATTAGGGATGTAGAGCATAACAAGGAATTGCAGTTGATAGCTCGCAAGGCTGATGCAGCTAATAGAGCCAAAACGGAGTTCCTACAGCGTATGAGTCACGATATTAGAACCCCGATTAATGGAATTCGAGGCATGGTGGAAATGGGCAATCATTATGCTGATGATATGGCCAAGCAGGCGGAATGCCGTCAGAAAATATTAGAATCCTCGGATATACTTTTGGAGCTGGTCAACGAAGTTCTGGATATGGGCAAGCTGGAATCTGGAGAAATTTTGCTGGAAAAGCGTCCTGTAGACTTGCAGGCAACTCTGGATGCTGTGGGAGGAATTATGGAGAAGCAGGCTGCGCAAAAGGGGATTACTCTCTATCGCCGTGACTATATCCTGCATAATTACATATTGACTAGTCAGGGGCATCTAAAGCGGCTGATTATGAATATACTATCCAATGCCATTAAATATAACAAAGATAATGGCAAAATATATGCAAGCTGCCGGGAGCGGGAATGTGATGGGCGTACTGTAACTGTAGAAATTTCCATTCGAGATACAGGCATGGGTATGAGTCAGGAATATCAAAAGCGTATCTTTGAGCCATTTACCAGAGAGGCTCATGGGGTGGATGTGCCAGAGGGGGGGACAGGCCTGGGCATGTCCATAGCCAAGAGCATTGTGGACAAGATGGGGGGCACTATTACCTTTGTCAGCCAAAAGGGCAAGGGAACAACCTTCTTTATTAATCTGCCTTTTGAGTTGGATTTGGATAGAGAGGAGCGCCATACCAAGGAGAAATCGGCAGAGCCAGAGGAGATGTCCTTGGCTGGGATAAATATCCTGCTGGTAGAGGATAATACGCTGAATCAGGATATTGCCAAATTCCTGTTGGAAAATATGGGTGCTCATGTCCAGATCGCAAATAACGGTCAGGAGGCGGTGGATAAATTTGCCGCTTCTCAGCCGGGGGATATAGATATAATCCTTATGGATATTATGATGCCGGTAATGAATGGCTATGAGGCGGCAAAGGCTATCCGTAGTATGGACAGGTCGGATGCTGCGGAAATACCTATTGTTGCCATGACGGCCAATGCCTTTACTGATGATAAAAAGCAGGCCTTTGAAGCTGGTATGAATGAGCATTTGGCCAAGCCCTTGGATAAAGAGCTTTTGCTGAAGACAGTGTATCACTATAGTAAGAAAAAATAAATATTTGTATGCTGTCTCTTGATGGGTTCTCTTTCTGGGAGGAAAGATAATCACGCTGGGGACAGGAAGCTGAAATTTTTACATGATGATAAATATTTTAGGCAGAGAAAAATTGCCTGGATATTTGTCATCATGTTTTTCTTTGCACCATATTATCCTTTGCGAAAGAGATAAAATTTGTTTCTGTAGATGCAGCTAATTTCAGGACAAAATGAATTTTATGTTCTTTTATGTTGAAATAGAACGCTGGTAATGATACAATTAGATGATATATATTGTTTGTTAGAGGTAGAAAAATGATAGGATTTTTGCGAGGCACAGTGGCATATATTATGTCAGATATCTGCCTTTTAGATGTAAATGGTGTAGGGTACCGGGTTTATATTGCGGGCAATACTCATCAGCAGCTGCATTTGGGCGAGGAAGCAACTCTATTTACCCATACGGCTGTTAGAGAGGATGCCATTCAGCTATATGGCTTTTATACTCAGGAAGAATATGACCTGTTCCAGCTTTTGCTGACTGTTAGCGGAATTGGCCCCAAGGTAGCCTTGGGAATTATCGGTGCTATTACGCCAGCCAAGCTTTGCCAGGCTATTCAGAAAAAGCAGGCTTCGGTATTGACCAAGCTGCCGGGAATTGGCAAAAAATCTGCGGAGCGCATGATTGTGGAGCTAAAGGATAAATTGCATTTTGCAGATGCCGGTCAGGTGGAGTCTTTGGAGGATTTCTTTGGTATGCCGGATATTGGCGAAGGGGTTGTAGCCGAGGCAGCGGCAGCCCTTCAGAGCTTGGGGTACAATGCCCAACAGCTGGCACCGGTTTTGGAGAAATGTACCAAGCTGAAGGCCGATCAGGATGTACAGGCTGTGATAAAATTCGCTTTGAAAGAATTGTCAGGGAGGTGATAGAGGTTGGAGGAAATCAATTACGGTGAATTTGCCCAGGAACGGGTAGTAGATACCAATGCTCAGAATGGAGATGATTGGCAATATAGTCTGCGGCCAAGACATTTGCGGGAGTATATTGGACAGAAAAAGGTTAAGGATAATCTAGATATTTTTATCAAGGCAGCTATGTCCAGAGGGGATGCTCTGGATCATGTACTGTTTTATGGTCCGCCAGGCCTAGGCAAAACCACTCTAGCTGGCATTATTGCCAATGAGCTGGGGGTAAATTTCCGCATCACCTCTGGCCCTGCTATTAACCATGCTGGAGATTTGGCAGCTCTTTTAACCAATCTAGGGGAAAGAGATGTACTGTTTATAGATGAAATTCATCGTCTTTCCCGGAATGTAGAGGAGGTTCTCTATTCGGCCATGGAGGACTTTGCTTTGGATATTGTTATTGGCAAGGGGCCTAGTGCTCGCTCTATCCGCTTGGATTTGGCTCCCTTTACTCTGATTGGGGCTACCACCAAGGCAGGCTCTTTGGCAGGGCCTTTGCGGGATAGATTCGGCGTTATTTCTCGTTTGGAATACTATGAACCAGAGGATTTGGTGTTGATTGTCCAAAGGGCAGCGGAAATTTTGCAGATTCCTATTGAGGAAAAGGGAGCCTGGGAGATTGCCCGCCGTTCCAGGGGAACCCCTCGTATTGCCAATAGATTGCTGAAAAGGGTGCGGGATTTTGCTCAGATTACCGGTGACGGGGTTATTACTGATGAAATAGCTGATGCCTCATTGCAGCGTCTGGAGGTGGACAAAATCGGCCTTGACCATACGGACAGGCGGATGTTAGATACCATGATTAGCAAATTTGCTGGTGGGCCGGTGGGGTTGGACACATTAGCAGCCGCTACTAGTGAAGAACGTGATACTATTGAGGATGTTTATGAGCCTTATTTGCTGCAGCTGGGTTTTATTAACCGCACTCCTAAGGGACGGGTGGTAACCAGAGCTGGCTATGAGCATATGGGGGTTCCTTATCCGGAGGTTTACGATTAGATGAATTTGCTATTACATATGTGCTGTGGCCCTTGCTCCTGTTATCCAGTTAAAAAGCTGCGTCAGGAGGGGATAGAGCCTGTGGGGTATTTCTTTAACCCTAATATTCATCCCTATAAAGAATGGGATATGCGTCTCAAGACAGCCCGGGAATTTGCAGCCAAGGTTGATATGAAGATGTATGATGATGACAATTATCGTTTAAGGGATTTTCTGAAACGGGCCTTGGCGGCAGAGTCTTTGGAAAACGGCCGTTGCCGTATGTGTTATACCTGGCGTTTGGAGGAAACAGCCAGATTTGCAGCAGAACAGGGCTTTGATGCCTTTACCTCTACTTTGTTTTATAGCATTTATCAACAGCATGAGCTGATGAAGGAAACGGCAGAACATTTTGCCAAGGTATATGGGGTAGAGTTTTACTATGAGGATTTCCGCCCCGGCTGGCAGGAGGGCATCGATATTAGTCAGGAGCTGGAGCTTTACCGCCAGCCCTATTGCGGCTGTATTTTCAGCGAGGAGGAGCGTTATAGCCGGGCGATTCGCAAGGCTAAAAAGAAGGCAAACAAAGCCAAGAAAAGGGCCAGATTGGAAGCAGAGAAAAATGGGATAACTGTCTGAAAGGCGGTATATGGATGATAGGGAAAAATTTGAGAAAATATATGCCAAGATTTGTAGCAGGAACCTTGGGCCTTTTGCTAACGTTGAATATTGGCGTGGCCAATGCAGGTGTTAGTGTGCTTTATCCGGGAGCAGGCAACAAGCCTCCCAAAACTCCTGATTGGAATGTGAAGAATCAGGAGGGCGGCAGCGGCACAGTGACCAGCAAGGATGGCAAGGCGGTTAAAAAATTGGATAAGAGTAAAAAGACCTCTGCTACTATACTTAGCGTTATGTTAGGGGAAGGGCTGTCGGCTGCTACCCTGTCCGCCACTGGTGATTATGAGTTGGTGGATGGTAATGAGGGCCGGTCTTTGCGTAAAATGTCAGCTAATAGCAGTATTGAGGTGAAAATTTCTGGTGGAGCCATGTATCTGGGCGGTGACAAGGTAGCAAGCAGAATCGTTACCCTGCGCACCAGTGATGACAATCAGGTGGTATACAATGGTACCAGCTATAGAGGACAGCTGCGTTTAGTTTATAATGGCAGTGGGATTCAGGTGTTGAACATAGTTTCCTTGGAGGATTATGCCAAGGGGGTACTGCCCTCGGAAATGTCTCCCAGCTGGCAGCCAGAAGCCTTGAAGGCTCAGGCTGTGGCAGCCCGTACTTTTGCTTTGTACAATAAGGGCAAGGGACATAGTGCCAGCAGCGGTTATGATTTGTGCAGTTCCAGCCATTGTCAGGTGTACAGCGGTACTGCTGCGGAAACCAGCACTACCAATCAGGCTGTGGATGAAACCTATGGCCAGATCATGCAGTATAACAATCAGCCTATATATGCGGCTTTTCATGCTTCCTCCGGTGGTGCTACGGAAAACAGCGAGGATGTGTGGGGAAATTATCTGCCCTATCTCCGCTCTGTAACCGATGATGACAGCAAGTCACCTTATCATAATTGGACCAGCAAATTTACCGTTGCACAGGTAGAAAAGAAGCTGTCCTCTGCTGGAAAGGGAGTAGGTAATCTTCAGAGTATTGCTCTAGTGCCAATTACAGGCAGTGGTTCGGTTACGGGACGTTCTGCCTCTGGCCGAGCCTATGGAGTCAAATTCATTGGGACTAATGGAGATATTACCTTGACTGGCGAGCAGGTCAGACGGACTTTTGGTCTAAAAAGTGCCATGTTTAATGTGCGGACAGAGCGTAGTGTGCAGGTGCCAGCTAAAGAAACGAAAAAAGCTACTGTCTCAGATGGTCAAACCATTGATACCAAGCCGGCAGCTATGAATAATGGTGCCATGAAGCTGCAGGGGGTAGACAATGTAGTTTTTGAAGGACACGGCTTTGGTCATGGTTTGGGCATGGCTCAATATGGTGCCAATGCTATGGCGGCAGCAGGCAGCAGTTATGATGTTATTTTGCACCATTATTATACCAATATAGTTATTCAGGAAATTTACTAAAAATAGGTTGGAGATAGAAATGCAATTATCAGAATTTGATTATTATTTGCCAGAGGAGCTGATAGCTCAGACACCGGTGGAGCCAAGGAATTCTTCCAGACTCATGGTGTTGGATCCAGTGGAGAAAACCATTGAGCATAGACATTTTTATGATTTAAAGGAATATCTAGAGCCTGGTGATACTCTGATTATGAATGACACCCGGGTAATGCCAGCCAGATTGCTGGGGTGGCGTGATGGTACTGGCGGCAAGGTGGAGGTTTTTCTTCTGCGGCGTATTGATGGGGATACCTGGGAAACCTTGGTGAAGCCGGGCCGGAAGGCTCAGATTGGACAGGTTATCCGTTTTAGTGATGAACTGGCCTGCACTGTTGCTGATCATACGGATTTTGGTGGGCGTATTGTCAAATTCCAGTATGAAGGTATCTTCGAGGAGATTTTGGATAGATTGGGTGAGACGCCGCTGCCGCCATATATCCATGAAAAGCTGGCTGACAAGGAGCGGTATCAGACTGTGTACTCCAAGGAACAGGGTTCGGCAGCTGCCCCTACAGCTGGCCTGCATTTTACCAAGGAGCAATTGCAGGATTTAAAGGATTATGGTGTTAATCTGGGCTTTGTTACCCTCCATGTGGGCTTAGGCACCTTCCGCCCTGTCAATGTAGAAAATATTGAAGACCATGTTATGCACAAGGAATACTACAGCATTAGTCAAGAGGTGGCTGATTTGATTTTGGCTACCAAGGCTGCGGGCAAAAGGGTTATTGCGGTAGGCACTACCTCTATTCGTACTTTGGAGTCTGCTGCTGATGGGGTAGGAAAAATCAGCGGTAAATCTGGCTGGACGGGGATTTTTATTTATCCTGGCTATGAGTTCAAGCTGGTGGATGGTATTGTTACCAATTTCCATTTGCCAAAATCCACTTTGATTATGCTGATTAGTGCCTTTGCTGGCAGGGAGTTTGTTTTGGATGCCTACAAGACCGCAGTAGAGGAGAAATATCGTTTCTTCTCCTTTGGGGATGCTATGATGATAAAGAGAATAGCACTGACCATGGATAGAGGGAAAGATGCTAGGGCGAAGGCTGCTAATGAGGCTGATACCTACAGCGGGGAGTGAAAACCAATATGGTAAATAAGGAAAAGGCCAGGGAAGCCATGACCAGCTTTTTGGAGGCTATGGGACTGGATTTGACCAAGCTGGATATGGAGAAAACCCCACAGAGAGTAACAGATATGTACGCTTATTTGTTTAATGGCTTAGCCAAGGATACGCAGCATATTTGGGGAGAGCTGTTTCCCGCTGAAAATGATGGCTTGGTGGCGGTTAAGGATATCCCTTTTTATTCCATGTGCGAGCACCATTTAGTACCATTTTTTGGTCGGGTGTCCTTGGCCTATAAGCCTGGCAATGGCATGGTGGCTGGCTTTAGCAAATTCACCAAATTAGTGGAGTTGCTTTCCCACCGCCCTCAGCTGCAGGAAAGGCTGACGGAGCAGATTGCCCAGAGTATTGCCGATGGGATTCAGGCTCAGGGGGTGCTGGTGATAGTAGAGGCTCAGCAGTTGTGTATGACCATGCGGGGCGATATGGCTCAAGGAACGACTACCTTGACCTCAGCTAGCCGAGGATGCTTTGCCGAGAATAATGCATTGTATCATCAGGCATGGATGTTGTTGGGACAGGACAACTAATAGACTGGCTGTGTCGGTCATGGCAAAAGATATTTGACAAATGGAGCTAAGGAGGCTTATAAATGCAGAGAAATCAGCAGGTTATGTATCCAGAGGAGAGAGAATATAGCTGGCAGGATGGCAAGAAGCTGACTATTGGCAAGAAAACTCTGATTATGGGTATTTTGAATGTCACACCAGATTCTTTTTCTGATGGAGGCAAGTGGAACAGTGTAGAGAAGGCTGTTCAGCATATGCTGGAAATGGTGGTGAATGGCGCAGATATTATAGATATTGGCGCTGAGTCCAGCCGTCCTGGTTTTGTTACCATGTCTGCCAAGGAAGAAATAGAGCGGTTGAAGCCCTTTTTGGAGGCGGTACTGCCTGCCTGTCCAGTACCTGTGTCCATTGATACTTTCAAGGCAGAGACAGCGGCCTTTGCCGCAGAGCAGGGAGTACATATGCTGAATGATATATGGGGCCTGCAATATACAGAGGAGCCGGGAGAAATGGCCAAGGTGGCGGCAGAATATGATTTGCCTGTGGTTGTTATGCACAATCGTGACTCTAAGGTGTACAAGGGTGATATTATTGACAGTATGCGGACATTTTTCCAGCGAAGCATAGATATTGCCTGTGAGGCTGGTGTAAAGAGAGAAAATATCATTTTGGATCCAGGCATTGGCTTTGGCAAGGATGTAGCGGGAAATCTGGAGGTTATGAACCGCTTGCAGGAGTTGAAACGGTTTGCTGGCTATAGATATCCCTTGCTTTTGGGCACCAGCCGCAAGAGCTTTATTGGCAACACCTTGGATTTGCCAGTGGAGGATAGAATGGAGCCTACAGGAGCTACCTGCGTTCTAGGCATAACCAAGGGTTGCGAAATCATGCGGGTTCACGATGTACTGCCTATTAGCAGAATGTGCAAAATCACCGATGCTATTTTGGCAGCAGGCAGAGCAGAGGTTTGAAACATTATACAAGGAATGAACTAATATGGATAAGATAACCGTGACTGGTATGGAGTTTTTTGGCTACCATGGTGCTTTGACTGAGGAAAACAAATTAGGTCAGCGATTTGTGGTGGATTTGGAACTATACCTGGATTTGCATCAGGCTGGGGCCAAGGATGATTTGACAGCCAGTATAAATTATGCTCAGGCGTATGAGGATGTACGGTCTGTGCTGGAAGGACCAGCCTTGAAAACCATTGAAGCTGTAGCGGAAAAAACAGCTGTGGCCTTGAAAGCAAAATACAAACAGCTGGAGCAGATAAAAATTACTGTTCACAAGCCTGGGGCGCCCATTGCAGGGATTTTTCATGATGTATCTGTAACATTAGAAAGGTAGAAATATGAAATATGAAATATATTTATTACCTTAGTCTGGGAGCTAATTTGGGCCATAGGTTGGCCACCATTGATAAGGCAATTCAGTCGCTAGGAAAACAGGGAGAGATTATCAAGATTTCCCAGATGTATGAAACACCTCCCTGGGGCAAAATAGATCAGCCAGCCTTTATTAATTGTGCTGTTATGGTGGCATCCCAGCAGCCGCCTTTGGAATTTTTGCATAGTTGTCAGTGTATTGAGCAGGCTTTGGGGCGGGTGCGCCATGAGCATTGGGGGGCACGTACCATAGATGTGGATATTTTGCTGGTGCAGGAGATTTCCAATGACTTAGAGCAGAACTATGAGGCCATGGGACAGGGAAAGTCGAACTGTTCAGCTTTGGCCATGCATACAGAGGAACTGCAGCTGCCCCATCCCTACATGTTGGAAAGGGCCTTTGTCATGGTGCCTCTGGCAGAGATTGCTCCAGATTTGATATTGGCCAATGGCAAAAGTGTCGTTGAGGTGTGTAATAGTTTGCCTGATAGGGAGTCTATTGTTAGTTTGAAGTAGATGAATATCCAAGAAAAACTCTGGCAGATATATGCTGACAAAGCATATCTATCTGCGAAGGATGAACAAAGCGAGGTGTGATAAATGGCAGATGCCCATAATAACAAAAATGAGAATGAGAATGAGGTTCGTCTGATGACCTATGAGGATGAACTAAACTATAACGATATAACCATAGATGAAGTGCTGGATGAAGACCAGACACGCCAACGCAGCAGTGCCGATCAGGAAAAGGCAAAAAGGCCAGAGAGCTTTGATCATGTCTATGAGGATAACAGCAATAGACAGCAGAGGCAAAGTTATCAGCAAGGCTATCAGCAGAGATATCGTACCTATGGTGCCGGCAAAGGGCCTAGGATTTTTAGTGTCAATCTAGGCCATGGTACATCCTTGGGGAAAAGCTGGAAATATAGAATTATTGGTGCCTTGGCAGCAGCGGCTGTAATAGCCTTTTTGCTTTTTGTGGCATTGCCATTTTTGTCCGTAGTGGTTGTGGTGGCTATGATAGCCTATTTGCTTTATAACTTTTTTGCTTAATATAGCCATGGCAGCTAACTCTAAATATTAATTTTTGAGGTGTAATATGGAGCGTTTACAGAAGATTATCAGTCGGGCGGGAGCAGCTTCTCGTCGGGAGGCTGAGAGAATGATTTTATCTGGTCGGGTTCAGCTCAATGGACAGGTAGTAACGGAATTGGGAGTTCAGGCAGAATTTGGTCGGGATGAAATTGCTATTGATGGTCAGGTGCTGAAATTGCAGGTGCCTAGATTGTATTTTCTGTTAAACAAGCCTCAGGGTTATATATCGGCTGTGAAGGATGATAGAGACCGCAAAACTGTGCTAGATCTTTTGCCAAAGGTAAAGGAGTATATTTATCCTGTGGGTCGTTTGGACTATGATACCGAGGGATTGTTGATTTTGACCAACGACGGTGAAATGATGAATGGATTGCTTCATCCTAGCTATGAAATCAATAAAACCTATGTGGCTCAGGCTCAGGGCGTAGTGAAGCAGGGACAGCTGCAAAAGCTGGCGGAGGGAATTTTGCTGGAGGATGGCATGACGGCTCCGGCCAAGGTAAAGCTTCTCAAGCAAGCTAAGGACCATAGCTCTTGTCTGGTACAGCTTACCATCCACGAGGGACGCAATCGTCAGGTAAGGCGTATGCTGCAGGCTGTGGGACACAAGGTGCTCAAGCTGCGGCGTACAAGCTTTGCAGGTCTTACCCTTCAGGGAGTGGAATTGGGTGCCTATCGGGAGCTGACTCAGGAGGAAATTACAGCATTGAAAAAATTGGCAGGAGTGCAAAAATAATTATGGAAAATGCAGATAGAGTTATTGTAGTTGGAGCTGGTCCTGCAGGTATGATGGCGGCAATCAAGGCAGCAGAGAATGGAGCTGAGGTTGTTCTACTGGAAAAAATGAATCGTCCCGGCAAGAAAATGCTGATTACAGGCAAGGGACGCTGCAATATTACCAATGTGGCAGATAAGCAGGAGTTGATTCGCAATATACCGGGGAATGGCAAATTCCTTTATAGCTGTCTCAAGGCCTATGACAATGAGGATGTGCAATTGTTTTTCCAGACCTTGGGGGTGCCTACCAAGGTAGAGCGGGGAGGCAGAGTTTTTCCTGTTAGTGACAAAGCCGCTGATGTGGTGGATGCCATGGTGCTTCAGCTCCATGAATTAGGTGTCAAGCTGGTGACAGATGCTAGAGTGGCGGAGATTCTCACCAATCAGGCTGAAAAACTGACTACGGCGGAGACTGAAAATTCTCTAGAAGCTGCTGATACTCAGGGCAAAAAAGCTGTAGGCGTAAGACTATCTGATGGTCGAGAGTACCATGGAGATAGTGTTATTGTAGCTACTGGTGGTATGTCCTATCCCGGCACAGGCTCTACCGGGGATGGCAGCCGCTGGGCGGCAATGTTGGGGCACCATGTGGTGAAGCAGCTGCCTGCCTTGGTACCCTTGGAAACTGAGGACGAATGGGTCAAGGAGCTGCAGGGGTTGGCCCTGAAAAATGTCAGAGCTACTCTCCTGGCTGAAGGAAAAAAAGTTTCTTATATGTTTGGTGAAATGCTTTTCACCCATTTTGGCGTTAGCGGGCCTATTGTTTTATCCCTCAGCCGGCAGGCGGCACAGCTGCTTAATCAGGGGGATTTTGTAGAATTAGAATTGGATTTGAAGCCAGCCCTTACTATGGAACAGCTGGATGCCCGACTTCTGCGGGATTTTGAGAAATATCAAAACAAGGAAATCAAAAATGGTATGCGGGATTTGCTGCCGGGCAGATTGATAGAGCCGGTGCTGGACGCAGCTTACCTCAAGCCGGATAGACCAGTTCACACCATTACCAGAGAGGAACGCCGTAATTTGGCCTCCATTCTCAAGGGATTGCCCATGATTATTAGCGGTACCCGTCCTATTGCTGAGGCCATTGTTACAGCAGGCGGTGTTGATGTGAAGGAAATAGACCCCAAAACCATGGAGTCAAAGCTGGTCAAGGGCTTATATTTTGCTGGTGAAACTTTGGATATTGATGGATATACTGGTGGCTACAATTTACAGGCAGCCTTTTCTATGGGGGCTGCTGCTGGTAATTGGAGCGTTTGGAATAATTAAAAAGGAGCTTTGCATATGGCAAATAAAATTATTGAAAAAATCTCTCATGGCTTGCGAGGGGAGCTAGTAATTCCTGGAGACAAATCCGTATCTCACCGCAGTGTTATGTTTGCAGCTTTGGGTGATACTCCTGTGCATATTACTAATTTCCTGCCTTCTGCCGACTGCTTGTCAACGGCAGGGGTTATGAAGGCATTGGGGGCACAGGTAGATTTTCTGAGTCCTACGGAGCTGATTGTCAAGGGCAATGGACTTCATGGTTTGCAGGAGCCTGCCACCGTGCTGGATGCAGGCAATTCTGGCACTACCCTGCGTTTGATGATGGGGATGCTGGCACCTCAGAAATTCGTTTCTGTATTTACTGGTGACAGCTCTCTGCAAAAGCGCCCTATGGGCCGGGTTATCAAGCCATTATCCATGATGGGGGCCAATATTGTGGGCCGGGCAGAAAACACCAGATTGCCTATCACCATAGTGCCGTCAGCTCAGGCTCTCAAGGGCATTACCTATGATATGCCAGTGGCTAGTGCTCAGGTCAAGTCAGCTATTTTGCTGGCGGGGCTTTTCGCTCAGGGAACAACTACTGTGGTGGAGCCATATACCTCCCGCAATCATACAGAGCTGATGCTGGAGTCCTTTGGGGTTAAACTGGACTATCAGGGAACGGCTATTAGCATTGAGCCTCAGGACAAACTAACTGCTCCAGAAGAAATTGTTGTACCGGGAGATATTAGTTCGGCTGCCTTTTGGTTGGTAGCTGCTTCGGTCATTCCTGATAGTGAACTTTTGCTGAAAAATGTAGGTATCAATCCTACCCGTACTGGTATTTTGGATGTTTTAGAGGCCATGGGGGCAGATATCACCCTGCAGAATCAGCGCTGCAGCGGCAGCGAGCCAGCGGCAGATATCTTGGTGCGCAGTGCCAAGCTGCATGGTACCAGCTTTGGGGCAGATATCATGCCTCGCCTTATTGACGAAATTCCTGTTTTGACTGTGGCAGCTATGCTGGCTGAAGGCAAAACTGTGATTACTGGAGCTGGAGAGCTGAGAGTAAAGGAAACAGACCGCATTCAGGCTATTAGCGACCAGTTTAACAAGCTGTGTCCTTGTATTGAGGCCACAGAGGATGGATTGATTATTCAGGGGGCTTCCTCAGAGAATTGGCAGCAGGGTACCTGCTTCAGCTATGATGATCACCGCATAGCCATGACCTTGGCGGTAGCTGGCATGGCTGGTCAAGGGGTGGAGATTGAAAAGCCTGACTGCATTGATATTTCCTACCCAAGCTTTTATGAGGAAATGAATCGTCTGTATAAATAAAATCGATAAGGGAGGATGATTATGAGTAATCTTGTTGTGGCAATTGATGGTCCTGCGGGAGCAGGCAAAAGTACAGTAGCTCAGCTGGCAGCCAAGGAACTGAACTGCACCTATATTGATACTGGTGCTATGTACAGAGCTGTGGCTTGGAAAACCCTACAGACCAAGAAACCGGTCACAGATGAACTGATAAAGGATGTAGTCAAGGATATCAAGGTGGAGCTGTCCTATATTGGGGGCAAAACTCAGGTCAAGGTAGATGGTACCGATGTAACAGGACAGATTCGTACACCAGAGGTAACAGCCATTGTGTCTCAGGTAGCGGCTTTGGGGCCTGTGAGATGCAAAATGGTGGAGCTGCAGCGTCAGATGGCAAGCCAGGGCGATGTATTGATGGACGGCCGGGATATTGCCACCAGTGTGCTTCCCAACGCCAATGTAAAGATTTTCCTTACGGCGTCCATTGAGGAAAGGGCACGCCGCCGATTCAAGGAAATGCAGGCCAAAGGCTATGATGTGAAGCTGGAGGAATTGCAGAAGGATATTGCAGCCAGAGACAAGGCAGATAGTGAAAGAAAAATTTCTCCTCTGGTACAGGCACCAGATGCAGAACTTTTGGACACCAGTCATATGAATATTGAAGAAGTTGTGGCTGCTATTGTGGCAAAATGTAAAAAACCCTAAATAAAATTCTTTTTTGGAGCCGCTAGGCACCTTATGGGCTCATAGCGGGATTACAACTTTCAGCAACGAAGGAGAGAAAATGTTTTATAAGGTTTTAAGATTTGTCCTGCAAATTATCTTTGGTATTTTGTTTAGGCCTAAGATTTTGGGCAAGGAAAATGTACCTATGACTGGCGGCATGATTATGGCAGCCAATCATTTGAGTAATTGGGATCCGCCTATGGTTGGCACCTATATGCCTCGTCCAGTGGCTTATATGGCCAAGGAAGAGCTGTTTAAGCCTGCTATTGCTGGTGCAGTTATCAGCAGTCTCTATGCCTTTCCTGTCAAGCGTGGGGCGGCAGATAGAGGAGCTATCAAAACTGCCTTAGGAATTCTCAAACAGGGACTGTGCCTAGGTGTTTTTCCTGAAGGCCATCGCAGCAAAACTGGCAAAATGGGCAAGGCAGAATCTGGTGTAGCCCTGTTGGCTGCTATGGGCAAGGTTCCAGTAGTGCCAACTGCTATTATCAATACCAATAAAATTTTTCAGCAGGGAAGTTTGCTGCCTCAGATAAAAATAATTTTTGGTGAGCCAATGTATTTTCAGGGCAAGCATAATGACAAGGAAGCCTTGGCAGAATTTGCCAATGATATCATGGCCAAGGTACAGGATTTGCTGGACAAAAATGGCTAAAAAGAAATTTTTTCACAAAAAAACTATAATTTTACAAAATTTGCATAGCCAATAATAAAAATTCATGGTATAATGGCAGAGTGTTTTGAGTAACAATTTCTAATCTGTATTTGAGGTGACAGTTTTGGAGGTTTATTTAGCGGAAAATCTTGGCTTCTGTTATGGAGTGAAGAGAGCGATTCAGCTGGCTGAGGATTCTGTTTCCCCTGATGCCTGTTCCTATACTCTAGGGTCGATTATCCACAACCCACAGATGGTAGCCAGGCTGGCAGAGGAGGGAATTGGCAAAATTGAATCACTGGATGAGATTGATGCTGGTACAGTAATTGTCCGTTCTCATGGTGTAGGGCCTCAGGTTTATGCCAAGATTGAGGAAAAGGGATTGGGCTTGGTGGATGCCACCTGTCCCCATGTGAGAAAGGCTCAGAGTGCTGCTAAGCAATTGGCAGAGAATGGGTACAAAGTAGTTATTGTAGGCGATAGAAATCATCCTGAGGTACGCAGTATTCTTGAGTGGGCTGGGGAAGGTGCAGTGGCAGTCAATACTGAGGTTGAAGCTGAGGCTTTGCCACGATATGGCAGATTGGGCATAGTGTCACAAACCACCTTTTCAGGGGTCAAATTCAAGAAAATTGTGTCCATCATGTTGGGCAAATCATCAGATATAAGAATTCTGAGGACTATATGCACTGCTACAGATCAGCGTCAGACAGCAGCTGTAGAGCTGGCAGGTCAGGTTGATATGATGATTGTAGTAGGAGGGCGCAATAGTGCCAATACCACAAAGTTAGCCCAGCTTTGTGCCGAGAAGTGTAAAACATACCATATCGAAACAGCTGAAGAGGTTTGTGACGAATGGTTTGCTACAATAAAAAAAATTGGTATTACAGCAGGTGCGTCTACACCTGACTGGATTATCAAGGAGGTTTACGAGAAGTGTCAGAAGAAATGAACATGGAAGCTCTGTTAGCAGCTGAGGAAGAATCTATTAAGGAGATAAATGAGCACGATTTGGTAGATGCTTTAGTAGTTGCAGTAAATGACAACGAAGCTATTGTAAATATCAAGGGCAATAAGAACGATGTTCCTATTGCAAAGTACGAGTTGGCTGATCCAGCCCCTGAGTCTGCTAAGGATGTTGTAAAGGTTGACGATGTTATCGAAGTTCTGGTTGTTTCCAAGGGCGGCGAGAACGGTCTGGTTGTTTCCAAGGTAAAGGCTGATCGCCTTGCTTGCTGGAAGGAACTGGATGGCATTGTAGAGAAGGCTGAGCCTGTTGATGCTGAGATTACTCAGGTTGTTAAGGGCGGTTTGGTTGCTCGTGTAATGGGTGTACGCGCATTCATTCCTGCATCCCAGGTAGATCTGCACTATGTAAAGGATCTGGAGAGCTATGTTGGTCAGACCGTAAAGGCTCTGCCACTGGAGCTGGATATCCGCAAGCAGCGTCTCGTTCTGTCCCGCCGTCAGGTTCTGGAGACTGAGCGTGAGGCTAACCGCGCTAAGGTATTTGAGACTATTCACGAGGGTGATGTAGTTGAGGGTACTGTAAAGCGTCTGGTAGATTATGGTGCATTCATCGATATCGGTGGCGTAGACGGTTTGGCTCATATTTCCGATCTGTCTTGGAGCCGTGTAAAGAAGCCTGCTGATGTTCTGCAGGAAGGTCAGGTTCTTCAGGTTAAGGTTAAGAATATCGATCCTGAGGCTGGCCGTATTTCCCTCTCCGTTAAGGAGACTATGCCAGATCCATGGTTGGAGAAGGCTGAGAAGTACACTGAGGGTTCCATTATCAGCGGTACTATCATTAAGCTCACCGATTTTGGTGCATTCATGGAGATTGAGCCTGGCTTTGATGGCCTGATTCCTATGGGCGAGCTGGCAACCAAGCGCATCAACCGTGCTGACGAGGCTGTTGAGCTGAACCAGAAGGTTAATGTAAAGATTCTTCACATCGATATGAAGAGAAAGCGTATTTCCCTCAGCATTACCAAGGCTAACAATGGTGAAGCTGCAGAGTAATAACTGCTAAAAACAAAGATTTTTATGTAAGGAGTGGTGGTAACATCACTCCTTATTTACAGTTAGAAAATAGTGCAGGCAGATAGAGTCGGCAGGAGAAGATATAGTAAGCAATGAAAATGTATGGTAAAATATTGACAGTACCGGAGGGAAGTCTAGCGGAGGAGCTGGAGCTGGTTCCGGGAGACAAGATTTTGGAAATCAACGGCATGAAGCTGCGGGATATTATAGACGTGAGCTTTGCTTTTGCCTGCGAAGAGGTAGAGATGCTGGTGGAGCATGCAGACGGCCAGCAGGAAATGTTTGAATTTGACAAGGATTACGATGAGGAGCTAGGTGTGGAGTTTGAATCTGCTGTCTTTGATGGCATCAGGCACTGTGCCAACAACTGCTGCTTCTGTTTTGTAGACCAGGTAGCTCCTAATATGCGGGATAGTTTGAACATCAAGGATGATGATTACCGCATGTCCTTTTTGTATGGCAATTTCATTACTCTGACCAATATGGTGGACAGGGATTTTCAGCGTATCAAGCAATACCATCTTTCTCCCCTTTTTGTATCAGTGCAGTGTACCAATCCTGAGCTGAGAAAGCAGATGCTGCGGTGCAAAACTGCCGATAGGCTTATGAGTCAGCTGGACAAGCTGGAGGCTGCCGATGTGGAATACCATACTCAGATTGTTCTATGCCGGGATTTGAACGACGGGCCGGAGCTGGATAGATCCATTCAGGATATCATGGACAGACAGCCCTATGCTCAGTCCATGGCTGTGGTGCCGGTTGGCCTTACCAAATTCCGTCAGGATTGCTATCCTCTGAAAAGCTTTGATGCGGAAAGTGCTGGCCGGGTGGTGGATCAGGTGGAGCAGTACCAAATCCGTCAGCGGGCCAAGGATGGCAGAACCTTTATCTATTTATCCGATGAATTTTATTTACTGTCTGGCAGGCCCTTGCCACCAGCGGAATATTATGATGGCTTTCCCCAGCTAGATAACGGCATTGGCTTGGCTAGAAGCTTTATTGAGGACTTTAAAATGGCGGCTGAGGAAGCCCAGGCATTTTGTGGTGAGAAGCCAGTTATGGCGTCTGAAACTGCTCAGCATGTTACAAAATTGGCCGTGGTATCTGGCACTTCTATTGAACCATTGCTAAAGCGATTGGCGGATTCTCTGCAGCTCACCAATGTGGAGGTAATTATGGTGCCAGTGGACAATAATCATTTTGGCACCACCGTAAATGTTTCCGGTTTGCTGACAGCTCACGATATGCTGGAGAGCCTGCAGGGAATTGATAAGCAGGTGGATGGCATTATGATTCCTGAATCAGCTCTGAGAACCGGTGATAATATTTTCTTAGATGATATGAGTCTTGATGACTTTTGCCAAAGACTGTCCTGTCGGGTGGAAACCGTGGCAGGGGGCAATGATTTTTATGCTGCCCTGACAGATTGGCATAGCTACAGCGGTGTAGGTGCGGGCAATTCTGCCTATATGTGGCAGAGCAATGCAGCCTATACCAAGAGAGGAGGAATGTAAAATGAGTAAGCCTATAGTTGCTATTGTAGGCCGTCCAAATGTGGGCAAGTCTACTCTTTTTAACCAAATTGGCAAGAGACGGGTGTCTATTGTTGATGATATGCCGGGCGTAACCCGGGATCGCATTTATATGGAGGCCGAATGGCTGAATCACAACTTTACCATGATAGATACAGGTGGTATTGAATTTGAGGACACAGATCATATCCTCAAATCCATGCGTCAGCAGGCTCTGGTGGCCATGGAGGAAGCCGATGTTATCGTATTTGTGGTAGATGGCCGCTCTGGCCTTACTACGGCTGACGAGGAAGTAGGCCGTATGCTGCGGAATACCAAAAAGCCTGTTATTGTGGCAGTAAATAAGATA